>CANRCI010000050.1 GCA_947629075.1 uncultured Bacilli bacterium
AGCTGCTTTAAATAAAGATGACTATAAAAATTTTAGTGAAGTTGAAAAGGCAATTAATTTAGTTAATAGAGATAAAAATGTTTTGGAACAAAAACAAGTTGACTCTATGGCCGATGATATCTTTAATGCTATTGCAAATTTAAAATTAAAGTATGAACCTGAGCCACAAGAACCTGATGAATCAGACATTCCAGATAACCCAGATACTTATGATAGTGGTTTAAAATATATTATATATTTTGTGTTAAGTTCTATTAGTTTAGGATTTAGTACATTACTTTATAAAAAAGTATCGAAAGAATTATAGGTAATTTTTATTACCTATTTTTTTATATCTTATTAAGATGTGTCTTCACTACATTCAAAGAGTTGCTCTAATTAGGACACTAGCTATAAATCCTGATATTTTACTCTTAGATGAACCATATTCTGCTTTGGATTATCAAACGAGGCTTGCTCTTTCAGATGATGTTTTTAATATCATCAAAAAAGAAAATAAAACTGCTATTATGGTTACGCATGATTTGGGTGAAGTCATTGGAATTTGGCAATAAAAAAAGATAGTAGTTATTCAACTACTATCCATGCATTTGGTAAAGACCTAATAGTTCTCTGTGTTCCATTAAATGGAATATTAACGTAATGATTATCATTATACATAGCTGTTGAAGTACCACCATCTAAATTAGCTGCATTATATGCACCATATTTTAATAACAATGATGATAAATCGCTATACGATGCTCCGTATGAATGTGATTGATGACCATCTATTACTAATAATAAAACTATTCCATCTTTTCTCTGTGCTATAACAGAACGAGAAGTCGCCCAGGTATAAGCTTTAGATGGGAATTGGTTTTTACCATTGACTATTAAATAAGGGCCCCAGTCAACAGCATCTCTAATTCCAGCTTTTAAGGCCTCATCTGAGGTCATTCTTTTAAGAACTAATTTATTATCTTTATTGAAACCAATTAGTCCACCAGAATCAATTCCTCTTCTAAATTCGCTTAATAAAATCCCGTCTTTTATTACAGCACCATGTGGTATTCCACCATTACTTCGCCAGTTAGGATCATAGAAACCACCTGCATTTATTGATACTAAAGATTTATTATCTTTGTGAATTTGTTCTAATATCTGTCCATAGGTATAACCTTCAGTACCAGCACCTTTGCTTACACCGAGTTTAACTTTTGAAGGATCATAAATTACAGCCATCCAACCTTTATATTTTTGGTTAGGTAACCCGTTTACTTTTCCTTCAACTTCAACAATTTTATAAATATCGTTGTTAGGATCTTTAGTAAGTATTTCTTCTTCGTATTTATTGGCATAAATTTTTTGGTCGAAGTCGATGTCGTCAAACTCAATAATATTGCTACCATCTAGTTCAAGCTCACTTGCTTTGTCGAGCTCAGCAATCGTTTCGTTTATCGTCTTATCGCTGTAGAACCAATTGGCAATATACTGATGATTAGTAGTTAACATGGCTTTATTGATCAACCACTCTTTAACAGGTGATTGATCCATATAAAGCATATTAACTGAAAGAGATATTCCTAAAACGTATGCTCCAATTAAAAGAAAGGAGGAGAATCTTGCGATTCTGTTTAAATTTTGGAGTAATTTTTCGTGTTTTTTTATTTTTTTTATTATTCCCGATATAAATATTATTAATAAACCCACAGATAGGACTAATATAAAAATGGCTAATCTATTAGTAATTAAGTTATTACTATGAGTAGAAATTATATAAAGGCTTACTAGGATAGGTAATAATACTATAGGTATCAAAATTGGCTTATCACTGGTTGTATTTTGAATTGGTTTTTCCCTTTTATTCTTTTTTTGTTTTTTATGCTTTAGAGTAACATATTTTTCATCGTCACTAAAAGCATCGATCAATTCAATCTTTTCTTTTTTCATAGTCCATCACCTATAAAAGTTTACCTAAATATTCACCATCACCATCCAAGTCTACGTATTTAAAGGTATTTGAGTCATACTGCTTTAGTTGTGGATAATTCTCTCCCATATCAGTTTTTGTCCATTCGTTATAACTCTTGATATTTTGATTGTGATTTTCTACTAAAGATACGAACGCATTTTGGATAGTCTCATAATTCTTTCTTATTATATCACATTTTTGAGTGATACGAGAATCATATGTCCCGACTCTTCCACATTGTTCGATTAGGATATCACCTAAGTTAGTAACATCTTTAATAGCATTCTCCAAACTCTTTATCTCCAAGTTATTAGCTTTATTATCAGTATAGATATCCTGATAATACTGTTTGACCAAAATTTTGCTGTGCTCAAATCTAGTTTTAATTTCCTCAGCTTTCAAATTAAAAATGCCATAATTGGTGCTGATGGAGGAATTTAAATACGAAGTTTCTTGGGCATCAACTCTAAAATCTTCAATAAAAGATATAGTAGTCCCAGTCGTTATTAAAAATAAAGCTATAAATATCATGATTAACGATACAACCCTAGTATTCTTCATAACTAAATCCTCCTACAATTATGATTATACATCCAAGTATGTAAACACAAAATATATTTTACACTTTTTTAGAAAAAATATGTAAATATTTTACATTATAATTTAATTATATTAACGTCTATATTTTTTTCTTTAACATCTAATTTTACATTTCTAACTTTATCTCTCATCTCTTCAGCAATAGAGCCCTTAATATTTAGCCTATTTCCAATAAGTTTTTCCACTTTTTTGTGACTTATCGCTTTAAAAGAACAATTGGGGTTTTTACAAATATAATTGATATAACAAACAGTCTTATCGTTTTTATCGCGTTTATAAATCCTTTTGACCAGCATCTTTTCGCCACATGTACATATTAAATATTTTTTTAAATAACTCTCCGGTTTTTCACGATTCAATTTTTCATTAGTTTTCATAAATAGCTCATTACTTATCAACGGTTTATGAAAGCCATCTATTTCCATATAGTCTTTCGTATTTATTCCGTGTCTCACTTTACCTATATAGGTGGGATTAGTAAGAATTAGTTTAATAGTTTTATTGGTCCACTTTTTATTTTTCTTGGTCGGTATCTTTCTTCTATTCAAATCATCTCTTATAGTTTTTATATTTTCTTTTTGAAAACGATTAAAAATTTCTTTTACAATTTTAGCTTCTTTTTTATTTATAGTTAAAACATTTTTATGTATTTGCTTATCATATCCATATGAGGAAATAGAGGTACATATCGTGTGACCCTCTTTAGCTTTTCTATCGATTCCCAATTTTATTCGCTCAATGATGTTTTCTCGTTCAAACTCCGCGAACAATCCAATTATCTTTATGAACATGCGCCCAGTAGCACTTGTCGTATCAATCGCTTCAGTCAACGAATTAAAATCGCAGTTATATTTATTAAAAAACTCTACTAGATCGATTAAATCTCTCGTCGACCTAGTTAGACGATCTATTTTGAAAACTAAAACATTGTTTACTAACCCTTCTTTTATATCATCTAACATATTTATTAATTCACTACGACCAGTGATACTTTTACCACTTTTACCTTCGTCGATATAAAATTTATAAATGTTCCAGTCTTTTATTTTGGCATAACTTCCCAATTTTTCTTGTTGGGCTCTAATCGAATAACCGTGTTCTGCTTGTTCTTCAGTAGATACCCTTATATATATTCCCGTTTTCATACTAGATGTTATGCTACAAAGAAGATTTTAGAAGTATTTTATTGCTCTTTTACTCATGAGTGAAGCCATAAGTCTATCTAACCGTATCGTCGTTTTAACCAAAAGACCCGCTACTATAAAAAAGATATATGACATTAAACTAACTGGAGCATCTACTCCCATAAACAATCGTAAATGTAAAGAGTTCAGTGAATATTACGACAAGATTTGGAGGGATTTAGATGTCAACATTTAGTGAAGAACATAAATTATTTTTAAAAAAGATAAAACAGAGAAAAAGATTCATTCTATTTTTTCAGATAATGATATTTGTCCTATTTTTAATGATTTGGGAATTCTCTTCCAGAGCTAAACTAATTAATCCTTTTCTATTTTCTTCTCCAAGCATGGTCTTTTCTACAATTGTCGATCTATTTCAAAAAAACAATCTCTTTTTACACATAGGGGTTACTTTATATGAGACAATTATCAGTTTTGCAATTGCATCCATTATCGGTTTAGTTATGGCTACTTTATTTTGGTGGAGTGATACGACGTATAAGATTTTCGAACCATATCTAACAATTCTCAATTCCCTACCAAAAGTAGCTTTAGGTCCATTAATAATTATCTGGATTGGAGCCAGTGTCAATTCAATCATTATTATGGCTCTACTGATTTCTACTTTTATAAGTATCATAAATATCTATAATGGATTTAAAATGACTGATAACAGTTATATTACTCTTCTTAAAAGTTTTGGAGCATCAAAGATTCAAATTTTTAGAAAAGCGGTCTTTCCAGCTAATTTCACAAACGTTATCAGTGCTCTTAAGATAAATATTAGTATGTCCCTAATTGGCGTCATTATGGGTGAATTATTGGTGTCTAAAAGTGGATTAGGATATTTAATAATGTATGGATCACAAGTATTTAATATCAACCTTACTATTACTTCAGCATTTATCTTAGGAATCATTTCTTATCTTATGTACTTTATAATCTGCAAAATAGAAAATAAATTAAAATAAAAATACAGTTAAAAAAAACTGTATTTTTAATTAGTTCTTATAAAAGTTAATACTAAATATTTATTATCTCTTACTTGACTACAAGTAATCAGTGTTAAAGTATTATCATCCCTTTCCTTAAATGCAATCGATTCTTTCTTTTCATAAAATTTTATCTCATCCAGCTCATAATTATATTCCTTACCATTATAGATGATTATAGCTTTATCATTTAATTTAAGCTTATCCAAATCATTAAAGTAAGAATGAATACCATTACCGGAATGACCAGCTATAAATATTTCTGATTTATCAGCATCTATTTCCGTACTTTCTTTTAAGTACTCAATATTTTTATCAATAGTATTATTTACATCATCTTTATCTAAAAAACCTCTTTCAAAATTAATTTTAGGTATTTTTAGTATTCCATGATATTTAATAATTTCCTTTTCATCTTTCTTTTCTTTATATATTCCCTTACTAATTATGTAGTAACTTATACTTTTATCCTCCTTTTTCTCTATTTTCTGAACTTCAATTTTTTCAGTTAAACTCTGATAAACTAATATTACTGTCGAAATTATTACTAATACAAATAGTATATTAATAATCTTAGTTTTCATTTTTTAATCTAAATTTAGCAAGTCCACATAAAAGTAATATATTTATAAATAAAGAACCTTTCTTGATATCTTTTTCATTAGTATCTGGTGTCTCGACAACAATAACTGGTTTCTTTATGTCTTTCAATTCATATTGTAAAACAGTATCACTTTCATCCACTGTAATTATGAAATCATCAACTTTTTCGTAATCACTTTCGGTGTTTACCTGACTAATTTTATATTTACCATATGGGAGATTAAAAGTTATTCTACCATATTCATCAGTTTCTACGGTATCAATTAATACACCTTTAGAGTTATAGATGTTAAACTTAATACCTTTCTCTAGTTTCCATCCTTCTTTTGAGTCTCCAAAGTATTTAATTATTTTAACTTCTTTAGTTATTATTTTATTACTAAGTGTCAGTTCAACATTTTTAGCTTCACTGTTTACTTCTACTTCGTATTCTTTATCGTCTAAAGTATAGCCAGTACCAGCTTTTATTTCTCTAATCTTATAGGTACCAAACTTTAAATTATCGATGAAACCACTGAAATCATCACCAATCGTAATAACTCCAACACGACTATTGTTAGAATCTAATACTTCGTACTCTGCTCCCGTTAGAATACCTTCACCCTTAGAAGTAGTTGATTCAGTATCTGCATCTACTTTATTAATTTTAATACTACCACTTTCTACTTTGACCTTTAATGTAATATTAGGTTTTTGAGGTTTACCAGCTATTAAAATTTTTTGAGCATCACCATTTACATACAAAAATGGATTACTATCGTAATATGAATCGTTATATTTTAGGGTAATTGTTCCTTCTGTTGCCCCAGTACTTTTTATTACTAGATTATTTTTATCAACTTTAGCTGTAACACCAGTTGCGCTTACTACCGAGTAATTACTTAAAAGTTTATTGGTATCACTGACAATCAATTCATCATTAATTGTCATTTTATATTCCTTACCATTGATACTTGGCAGTTTATTGTGATTTTTAACGAGGTTGTCTAGTTCTTGCATTTCTTTTTCATATTTCGTTATTTCTTGTCCCTCAAATGCATCATTCCATTTAAAAGATGCCTTCTTATCAACAGTTTTCCAGATCATAATCTGAGTAATAGGATACCATTTATCAGCTGTATGACCCGTATAGCCATAACCATAGTAAGCTAGTAATTTTACTCTTTCAATATCACTACTGCTCAAACTGATATGTTTGGTCCATTCAGTGTCATATCCAACATACTCAGTATCCTCATTAATTATTTTAAACGGCTCTAAACAATAGACCACCTTTTGATCGCTCTTTCTTCTTTTGTATTTAGCTTTGCGATATTGTTTATCCCCATCTTTTTCTTTACTGTAGTAGATACCACTTATCTCTTCAGCAACATAGAATTTATCTTTTCTAGTAGCTGCTTTTACTGGAAAGGTTATCCCTAATAAAAGTATAAATAGCATTATTAATTTTATTTTCTTATTCAAAATTCCTCCTTTTCTTCCGTCGCTATTTATATTATTATCTATCGTTATAACGATTTACTCATTTGAATATAAAAAAAGTTACCAAATGGTAACTAATTCAATTTATCATTAGATTTAGCATTTACTTTTTTATCACTAATTCGTCCTTGTTTATAGTAATAATATCCAGCTGCAGCAATCATGGCAGCATTATCGGTACAATACCTTATAGCAGGAAAAGTATAATCAATATTGTGTTGTTTACAAACTTCTTCCAATTTTGCCCTAAGTGCTCGGTTAGCAGCAACGCCACCAGCCATAACAAAGTTCTTGATGTCTTTTTCTACTATAGCTTTTTCGGTTTTCTTAGATATTATTTCAACTACTACATCCTGAAATGATGTAGCTAAGTTCTCTTTATTTATTTTATTTCCTCTTTGTTCTTCATTGTGAGCAAGATTGATAACAGCACTTTTCAAACCACTAAAACTAAAGTTATAGGAGTCATCATTTAGAGGTATTGGTAATTTATATTCGTGTTTTCCTAAGGCTGCTAATTTATCAATTGATGGACCACCGGGATAAGGAATACCTACAACACGCGCTACTTTATCGTAACATTCACCAACGGCATCATCCAAAGTACCACCTAGTTTTTCAAAATACAAATGGTCTTTCATATACACTAATTCAGTATGACCCCCACTTATTACTAGAGCAAGAAGTGGAAAAGTAAGTGGCTTAATCAAGTTGTTAGCATATATGTGCCCAGCAATGTGATGGACAGGTACTAGTGGTTTATCATAAATGAAAGATAATGTCTTAGCGGCTTCCAAACCGATCAATAATGATCCAATTAATCCTGGACCATAAGTAACTGCTATAGCGTCAATTTGATCCATAGTCATATTAGCTTGTTCTAAACATTCTTCTATGACTATCGTAATATTTTTCACATGTTCACGACTAGCTATCTCTGGTACTACTCCACCATAGTTTTTATGAATGTCTATTTGTGAAGAGATAACAGTTGCTAGTTCTTCAACACCATTCTTGACAATGGAACAGCTTGTCTCATCACAACTACTTTCTATTCCAAGTATGTATACATCTTTCATACTCATTACTCCTTTTCGTAAGTATATTATATTAATTTGCTCTGTTTAATTCTAGCACCATGAGTATCCCATCAATACCATCGTAATAATTTTTACGGATTGCTTTTTCAACAAAGCCAAATTTTTTATATATACCAATCGCTTTATCATTGTTCTTTTTAACTTCAAGCGATATATTTACCACGTTATTATTCTTTGAGATATTTATCACTTCTTTTAATAATAACGATCCGATATGTCTGTTTTGATATTCATCTAAAACATTAAAGTTACATATCTCAATGCGATCATAGATGAAATCGTATTCAATTAAACCTACTATTTTGTCATTATCTAAGTAGATTAAAAAATTCTTGAAAGGATTTTTGGACAACGCATCAACTAAACTATTTTTATAATAAACAAAAGAAAAACTATTTTCTATTTCATCTATTTTTTTGATATCGTCAGAATTTAGTTTCTCAAGCATTTAATTTTTCCTCAGCTTCAGTTAATTTTAAATAATTGGCATCGATGGCATGAGGATTAATCGTTTCTTTATCTTTGTATTTTTCTACTATATCTATGATATCAGGATCATATCCGATTACCTTACCATCAATCTTTATGTCATCATTAGTAATATAGACGTACTCATCTCCAAGATTAGAAACAGCAATTTCTAAAGTTTCTCTCTTTAAATACTGTCCTTTTAATACTTCATTATTATCTTGGTCATAGATACCTGCAAAAACATAATCACGACGAGCATCGATTAGTGGTATATGATAACTGTAATCATCACCATTTAAAGCCATAGCTTCTAAACTAGAGATAGTTGTAATAGGTATTTTTAATCCCCAAGCCATAGTCTTAGCAATAGTAATACCAATACGGCATCCAGTAAAAGAGCCTGGACCATTTACTAGAATTATCTTATCGATATCATTAGGTTTTAAATTACATCTATTAAACATATCCTCAATCTCACTGAGACACTCTGCTGATAAATCTCTACCAAACTTCTTTTTTACTTCATCGACAATTTTATTGTTTTCAACAATAGCTGTGTATAAATAACTAGAAGTCGTATCTAAATAGAAATATCTCATAGTACCGCCTCAACTAATTCTTCGTATTTGCGACCATGCGGTTTAAATACTAAAAGACGAGAATTTTCATCAATAACCTTGAACTTGATATCAAGTCGCTCTTCTGGTAGATAATCGACTATAGTATCAGCCCATTCAATGATGACTACACCACCTTTAGTATAATATTCCTCAATACCTAGACCATCTACTTTACCATCTAAACGATATACATCCATATGATATAATGGCATTTCGCCATCAGGATATTCTTTTATTATATTAAATGTTGGCGAGGTAATCGTCTCTTCTATACCTAAGGCTTGAGCAAAACCTTTAGTAAAAACAGTCTTCCCACTTCCTAAATCACCATCGAGACAAATAATCATATTTGGGAACTTCTCTGACTCAAAATTCTGAGCTATTTCAATTGTTTCACTTTCATCTTTAACTGTTACTTTCTCTATCATTTTAATCACCAAATTAATTATAACAAATAGTCCTATCAAAAGACAACTTACAAAACAAAAAAATCCACAATATCTGTGGAAATTTTTACAAAAAAAAATTATTGGCAACTTCCTATTTTCGCATTCACTATCGTCGGCGTTTAAGAGCTTAACTTCTGTGTTCGGGATGGGAACAGGTGTACCCTCTTAGCTATAGTTACCAATAAAATATAGAGAAATAATTCTCTGAAAACTTAGATAACGTGACTAGATTTCATCAAATTACAAATTATGATTAAATCCTCGATCTATTAGTACTGGTCAACT
>CANRCI010000051.1 GCA_947629075.1 uncultured Bacilli bacterium
CATAGTATCGATACCCTTCTTCACTAGGAACACGACCAGATGAGGTATGCGTTTTTTCCAAAAGGCCTAACTCTTCTAAAGTAGCCATTTCACTTCTTATTGTTGCACTAGAACAATTAAGACGATCACATATCAAATTTGAGCTTACCGGTTTGGCCAATTTGATATATTCTAAAACGATGATCTTTAGAATTTCGTTTTGTCTATCAGTCAGCATCGGACACCTCCTAGCACTACTAATCTCAAAGTGCTAATTTAATTATATGACCTTGATTAGCACTTGTCAACCACTTTTGCTAAAAAATTAAAAAAGAAAGTTAATACTTTCTCTAAACTCCCAATTTATAAGGGATTAATTCACCATTTCTCACAAATGTATAATACTCTAAACAACCGATATGACTCTTAGGTTTACCATATTTAAAGACATATACTTTATCGTAATCGATATCTTTTATATTGATAACTTCAGGGAAATGTTTAAGGACATCACTAAGTAATAAATCAAAAGAAGAATACTCGTGAATACCACTATATTTACTCCAAGCATGTTCAAACCAATAGAATTTATCATTTAATTCAAAAGCTAAAAAGGTATGACATGGATACTTACGACCATCATCTAAAAAGACAAAATAACAATCGTTCTTAATTCCCGCTTCAGTAAACAATTCTCTTTCTAATTCACATTGTTCCCAACAAACTCCACACATACTCTTTTTAAGTTCTGAAGTATCCTGCAGCTGAAACTCATCAAAATAACTGTGATCTAATCGCTCATGCCTATCTCCATCTTTGTCAAACCACCCATATTTTATCTGGCTTATATAATTATATATTTCATCAACTTTATCCATAATTAATCACTCCTAACATAACTTTTAAATTTTGTTCTACTAACTCTTTCATAAAAAAATTCATGATATAAAAGATAGTCACCAAATATCTTAACAATTATTACACTAACACCTACAATTAAAGCGCAAATAATCGAAAAATCAATAATTAAATCATCTCCAAAATTAATCCAATTAATTAGTCTAACTAAATAATATGGTAAGGGTAAGAAAAATATTCCAAAAATTAATACCCTAATCATATAGAGAATGTTACTTTTTTCCCCTTCTTTAGATACAATTTTTATCTTGACAATTCTCTCTCCTAAAGTAGAGCAATCTAAGACTAGACCTAAAAAAATAAAATAGAAGATAAAGACAAAGATAAAAGCAAACGAGTATGAACAAGAGGTAAAAATGACTAAGAATATCATCAATAATACAAATAAAATGCTATCTAAAACGAAAGCGACTAACCTTCTAGGAGTAGATACTATCTCTCCTCTTTCAAAACTCATCTCATCGACCTTTTTACGCGATGGCAAAAAGCGTTCTACTAGCGGTGATACAAAATAACCAATGATACCACCTAAAGTATTTATCAATAAATCATCGACATCGAAGATGCGGTAACTTCGAGGATAGATAAAAAACAAACCTGTAAGTTGTGTTATCTCGAAGAACAATGACAATAAGAAAGTAAATATTACCACCTTTTTCAAATCACATTTATAGTAGTAACGTAAATAAATACCAAAAGGTATAAGTAATAATAAGTTAAATAATACTTGATAGAAAACAGGACTGAAAATAGTCGGCAAATAAGTTGAAAAGTCATACCAGACAAAATGAGTATTATTGATAAAGTCACGAACGAATCTGAATAAAACTAACTGCATTCGTGGCGTCGTTAAATTTTTTACGTACTCCATACTAGGTAGTGGTAATATTACTAAAAAATAACTGCACATTAGATAGAGAACAAATGAGTAAAAAATTAAACTTCTAATAAAAGGAAGAGATCCATACTTTCGATATTGATATATAAGATATGGAATAGCAATTAGAAAAGCAATGAATGGAAATGTTAAAAAGGCTGTTACGATTGGTTTAATATACATACTACTCCTCCTAATTATATTTATATATTTTTAAGATATAATTTCCTCTTTTGGTTTTAGCAACGATATTTCCTACTTTATATTTACCATATTTTCTAACGCTAAAGATATCATTTTCTCTTAATATTTTAGATGGTTTACTGACGACTTCATAATTTAAAATTATTTCTTTATCGTGAATTTTATCTAAAACACTTCCTCTATTACTATTTATTATTTTAGAGACTATACTATCGATTCTCAAACTAGAAACGATCAATTCTTCTTCAGTAAAATCTATTTTATAATCACTTAAATAATCGACATCTATTTCTTTTATTTCGCAACTAGTATTACCAATCATAATTAAATTACTCATTATATAGTTACATATGTTTTTAAGACAGTATAGAAAATATCTGCCATCTTTAATTACTATATCTCCAAAAGTACTAGAATCGATATTTAGAGCAAATAGACTTCCCAATATATCTTGATGTCTAATCTCCTTCTTGGGTAATACTTCCAACAGACAAATATCAGGCTTTTTACCGCTATATAAGATAACTTTACTACATTCATCAAATACTTCTAATACCTGGTAATCACTTTTTTTTAAAAACTTTTTAATATTTATCTCTTCACTACGATCTAAGAAATTGGTATAACTTCCCCTTAGAACTTTTGATGCATTACTTTTTAAGAAGTATATATCGTTCATCTTACCACCTAGATAATTATACCACTTAAAAGAAAAAAAGAGAATAACTCTCTATTTTTCACCCTCTTCTAGCATCGATATTATTCCAATTCCATAACCAAGTTTTTTATCATCACGGCTCACAACTGCATGAGTTACTGCTCCAATCAACTTATTATCCTGAACAATTGGACTTCCACTCATCCCGCGAATTACACCACCAGCACGATTGATAATTTCCTCATCAATAACTTCAAATAAGATATTTTTATTACTTCCATCACGATTAACTTCGATAATGTTGATATCAAATTTTTCTTTATTATTATCATCTAAAACGGTATAGATACTAGCTTTGCCCAGTTTAACTTCATCTAGTGATGCCACCTCTATTAAATTGTCATCACTAATCGTATCTTCATATGTACCATATATGCCTTTATCAGTATTTTTAGTTATATCACCATATATTTCACTTCGATCTAAAGAAGCATTCTTTTCACCAGTATTTTCACCATTAGATTTAGTAATTCCTGTTATATCGGATTTAAATATTTTTCCATCCTTAACATCTACTCTAACACCAGTGGTACTCTCTAATACTTCATGACCTAATGCTCCATAAATTTTACTCTTGGGATCAATATAGGTAATGGTTCCAATTCCCGTTATCTTATCTTTGACGTATAATCCAGTTTTATATACATTATTTTTAGTTTTGATAAGGTTTAATGTAGTATTAATTTTTTTATTTTTTCTAATCAATGTAAGTTTAATTTCGTCATTACTTACTTTTTTATTTATTTCGCTACTCAGTTCATCTATTGAATCAATTTTAGTATTGCCAACACTGTATATTACATCGCCTACTTCTAAACCAGCATCGAGTCCTAAATATCTATCATTTACTTTATAAAAACCAACAATTGTAACACCACTGTTTATCTCAATACCAACATTTTCTCCTCCTAGAACAACTTTTTTAGAGTATGCCAAAACATTAATTGGAATAATTAGTAATAGAAAAGCAAATACTATAAGTAGTCTATTTTTATTTTTCATACATCAACTCCTTTTAAAAAAAATTAAACTACATTAATATTATCATCATAAAAAAAATTACCATAACTGGTAATTTATTCTTAACTCAATTATCAAAATTTTTAATGCCGCGCATATCGTTCTGAATGATGTTTTGTCCTTTAGAATTCATAACTCTTTTAGCGCCACCTTGTCCCGGATTAACATGTTTAAAAGGACTTTCACGATGGAAATTAATGTTACTTACGCCAGCTACATCATGTGTTCTGTTTTCAACTCCAGCAATGTTTTTGGGCATATTATTGATTCCAGCAATTCCACCCATCGGTCTTATGTTATTACCAGTTGGAATTGGTCTACTCAATTTATTATTAAAACCATTATTTGGTCTAAAACCATTGCTACCAAAAGTATTATTTCCAAAACCGTTCATAATAACCTCCTATTAATAGTATAACACAGAAAAATTTAACAATACTCAATTTAAATATTAATTATCTTCACTAGGTGAAAAATCTTCTAAAGAACCATTACTATTCAAAATCTTATTGACGTTTTCTTCAGCATTTTTTAAACGTTCTTCACAATCTTTAGCAATTTTCATCGCTTCAGTAAACTTATTTATCGCATCATCTAAAGAAATTTCGCCACTTTCTAGTGCTTTAACTATAGTCTCTAAATTATTAAGATTTTCTTCAAATGTAACTTTATCGTTTTTAGCCATAATTTCCTCCTACATAATTTTAATATTAGTAATAAACATAAACAAGCTAACTATAAATGTAATAAATACACCTTGTAATAACATAATAAATATCGGTTGATAAACTTCATCGTTCAAATTTAATTCTTTTTTATATTTGAACTTAATGTATAAGTAACGACCTAATGCAAAAAAGATCAATGTTCCTGGAATTAGGAATTCAAATAAACCATAAATTTTTAAAAAGATATTTCTTGTCGTACTAATATATGGAGAACACATAGTATTGATGTAATCTTTACCACCAAAAGCAAAATCTTGAATACAATCGTTTACTTGAGAATGATATCTAATAAAGGTATAGATCAAAAATACAATTGTAATTGTCATAATCAAGCCAAATACTATGCGATAAACATTAGTAATTCTACTGCTACTTAATTGCTTATTAGTTTTAGTATTTTTACTTTTAAGATTAGTAACTTTTTTACTATTCTTAGATTTATTAGTTTTCTTTTTAGCTTTCTTTTTATTATCTTCAATATTATTTTTCATTTAACACACCCTAGCTTTAACCTTTCCATCTTTTAATTCAATTTCTAAATTATCATCTTTTTTAGTTTTTTTAGCACTCTCTAGAACCTTACCATTTATACGAACAATACCATAACCACGCTTAATTGTCGAAATGGGATTGAGCGTTTCTAGTTTTTCTAGCTCTAATGTAAATTTAGCCCGACTATTTTTTAAATTGTTATCGATTGCCAATAGTAAATGTTCTTCCAAACTACTTCGACGATCTTTATTCTTTTCAATGATCACGTTGATATTACGAATTAATTGTTCAAATAAATTGTCAAATTTTTGTTCTTTTACTTCATAGATATTAAGTGGATTTTTAAGAACGTAACTATTTATCAAAGTTTTTAGTCGGTCATTTTTTTGAGAAATGGTATTATTTATACCTTTATTAATTCTTATATATATCTGATTCAAATAGTCGAAGAAATCCTGTTTATTCGGTACAACCATTTCTGCAGCTCCGGTCGGTGTCGGTGCTCTTAGATCAGCTACATAATCGCTTATCGTAAAGTCTATTTCGTGTCCTACGGCTGATACTACAGGAGTATCTAAATCATATATGGCACGCGCAACTATCTCTTCGTTAAAACACCACATATCTTCGATTGAACCACCACCACGACCAATGATTAGAACATCTAAATCGTAGCTTTTCGTCAATTCGATATTTCTAACAATGTCTTCAGCAGCTTCTGCTCCTTGCACTAAACTAGGAAAAAGAATCGTCTCAGCAATTGGCCATCTTCTTTTTATCGTCGACAAAATATCTCTAATCGCTGCTCCAGTCGGTGCTGTAATAATTCCTATCTTCTCCGGCATTTTAGGAATTGGCTTCTTGTGAGCAGGATCGAACAATCCCTCTTTAGCTAATTTCTTTTTAAGTTGTTCAAAAGCGATATATAAATTACCTACTCCATCTTCAGTCATCTCATCGACGTATATTTGATAAGCTCCCGTTGCCTCATATACACTAACTCGTCCAGAAACTAATACTTTCATACCATCTTCCGGCATAAATTTAACTTTTGAGGCACTAGATGCAAACATAATCGCATTTATTCTCGAGTTTTCATCTTTAATCGTAAAATAGAAGTGTCCTCTAGAATGAGCTTTAAAATTAGAAATTTCACCCTTTAAATAAATGCGATTCAAATTGGGATCATTATCAATTTTATATTTAATATATCTAGTGAGTTGGGTAACAGTAATATAATTCTCTTCCATATTAATCCTCTTCGTGATAGATCTTATCTAAACAAGCATTTAACATTGCCGTAACTTTTTCATCACTATATTTCTTCGATAATTCAATTGCTTCATTTATAGAAACAATACTAGGTGTATCTGTATATTTAAGCTCAAAAATAGCAATACTAAAAATCGCTTTATCAACTTTGCTCAAGCGATCAAGTGTCCAATTGTTAAGGTATTTATCAGCTAATTTAACGATATCATCTTCATGTTCAATAACACCATTAATAAGCAAATTGACAAAATCATTATCAACCTCTAATTGTTCTTTAACAAGTTCTTTTACATCATATGGAGTATTAGTCGAGTTATAAATATAAGTTTGATACAACACTTTCATTGCTATTTCTCTTAATTCACTTCTGTTTTTCATCATATTCACCTATAAAAATTTTATCATAAATCCCCGACAAAGTCATTATAAACTTACTCGATTTTATTATAAAAAGAAGATAGTTACTTATCTTCTATCTTCTTTAAATATTTTTTTCCAACCTTTATCTTAGTATTAGAAAATACTTCATTATCGTTATCTAAAACGTCTTTTATCGAATCGAAATCGTCATTAAAATCTACCACTGATATAAACTTAAATAATGGAACTCGGACTTTAATATTATCTCCAGCTAATTTATCTAATGGAATAAATCTAGATATATTTAAATGATTAACCATCTTTTTATCATCTGCATTTTTATTATTATCAAATTCTTCTATTTTATAATCTACTTCTTCACTGAAGTTACAATTAGAAAGCTCATCAATTATGCCATTAAAAGCCATTTGTTGAAGATTAAATATATCATCACGACTAGCAAAGTCGACAATACTTTTCTTCATACCGTAATCATCTAATGTATCAATTGTATTAAAAAGTTTAGATACTTTTCTCATATCTGTATCACTATTTAAATGTTTTCTAAAATTATCTAACATTTTATCGACCAACAATTTATCTTCAAAATTTGAAACATTACCATATAATGAACAAACCGTCTTAAATAGTGATGTTGGTAGAGAAATGTTATTTCTAGCTCTAATAGCACTCATTACTTTTTCAATCATACCACCATTTAAATCTCTAGAATATAATAGATGTACAGTATCACACATCGCTTCAATCTTTTCAGCTTCTTTTATCCTGAAATCACTAAGACAATAACAATACTGATATACTAAAGCAGAATTCTCATTAGCATACTGTAAAGTACTAAAAAGTGGTTTCAAAGTACTATCGATATCACAGCGATTAGCAAAATCGATAAAGGTATTAGCAAGTTGAGTATTATTAATCATCAGTAAATTCTGAAAGAAGTTATTATAATCGTTAAATTCCAAATTCTCTAAATCTCTTTTTACAAATAACTTACATAACTCTTTAGAATTATATTTTACATCATTGGTAACAAAACCTATCATTAGATTACACAATTTTTCATATTCCGGTAGTGGTCTACTCAAAATAGTTGGATGGGATAGTAATTCCAAATATTTATAATTACTTTCAGTTATATTAGAAATACTATTATCTATTGCTTCAGTTATCAATTTACGATAACTTCCATCAACTTGATCAAAACTAGCAATATTTTCATTCAACAACAAAGAATAATAGATTGTTTTATCTTTATAAGGTTTATTTTTAACATCTCTAATTAACCCTTTAAAATATTCGAAATGATTAATTATGAAATTGACATCACCAAAAATCTTATCGTAATCCTCAGTTAACTCTTTTTCATTAAAACTGCTCATGACATCCGCAATAAAATGATACTTCGCCACTGGTAAATTTAAAAATTCATCTGACAATAACTTAGCAAATGTACTGTATTCTAGATTATTATTGGAATCTAAGTATCTCTTAACTACTCTTTTTAAACCAAATATGTAATTGTCGATATAACGTTTATTATTACTAGTTGGTAAATGACTAAGAAGTGGAGTTATATTTAATAAATTTTTCCCTTTTAGATTAGATATCTCATCCATAATCATTTTATATTGATCAAAAGGTAGAGACATAACATTTTTATTTAAAACAAACTCTTTGTATACTTTTCTAAAGAAATTAGTAACCTCTACATCGTTAATAATCTCTTTATAAGAATCGTAAGTATATTTATATTTATCATAATCAACAGTTAAAATCTTATTACTAAGCAGTAGATTAAATAAAGCCTTTTCATCAGTTGATTCATAGTTATCTAAAGCTTCAATAATTAAATCGTATTTATCATTATAATCTTCTGATAAAAAGAACAGACTATTGACACGAGCATTTCTCTCTGGTGATGAAGTAATTACCTCCGATGTCTTAATTTTTTTAATTTTAGACATGATCAAAGGATTATTTAACGTTTTCTTTAGTTTTTCTTTATCAAAGTTTTTATTAATTGTCTTAATCTGCGATACGTAATTACTAAAATTATCTTTATCGAAAATGTTATGGTCTAAAAGCAAGTTGAATACCTCTAATTGCTGATCGTTAAAATCCGTAATTAAAATTAAATCAACTTCAGATATACTATCAGTAATATTCTTAACTTTTGTAAGTATATTTAATAAATGTTTACCTGTCATAAATTATCCCCCTAATTAATTATCTAAATTCAAATTCAAAATCTAAGATGCGAACTTTATCGCCCTCTTTAGCACCTAGTTCAAGCAATTTATCATCGATTCCCATCTTTCTAATTTTTTTAGAGAATCGTTGAACAGCTTCTTCTGTATTAAACTTGGTCATCTTTAATAACTTCTCGACCTCTTTACCACGAATTACCCAAGTATCATCCTCTTTAGTAATCGTAAAAGCGTCTTCTTTTTTAAACTGATATAGGACGTAAGACTCAAATGCTTCTTTCTCATAGAGATTAACACTAGGTATCTCATCTAACATATCACAAAGGTGCATAACGACTTCATCAAGACCCATCTTAGATACTCCACTGACCTCAAATATTTCTTTATCCTTAACTTTTTTCTTAAATTCTTTTAAGTTTTCTTGAGCACCAACTACATCCATTTTATTAGCAATTATAATTGATGGCTTTTTCATAAGTAATGGATTAAAAGCCTCTAACTCTTTATTTATCTTAACGTAATCATCATATGGATCTCGACCTTCAACCGCAGCCATATCGATAACATGCGCAATTATTCTCGTTCTTTCGATATGTCTCAAGAACCTATCACCTAAGCCTTCTCCTTGGCTTGCTCCTTCGATAAGTCCTGGAAGATCAGCTAGAACAAAACTGCGACCCCTTTTATCACGACATACTCCTAGATTAGGTACTAGCGTTGTAAAGTGGTAAGCAGCAATTTTAGGTTTAGCTTTGGAAACACATGAAATTATTGTACTTTTACCAACACTGGGAAGACCAACTAATCCGACATCAGCCATTAATTTTAACTCCAATTTAATAACTCTCTCTTCACCAGGTTCACCATTTTCGGCAAAATTAGGAGC
>CANRCI010000052.1 GCA_947629075.1 uncultured Bacilli bacterium
AACTGGTGATTTACTTAGAGAAGCAGCTAACAAGGGCGATGAACTTGGTCAAAAGATTAAAGAAATCTTAGACAAGGGTGAACTTGTAACTGATGAATTAGTATACGAGGTATTGAAGAAGAAACTAGCACAGGAAGAATGTCGTAATGGATATATCTTAGATGGTTTCCCTCGTAATGTCGAACAAGCAATTAAGTATGATGAAATATTATCTGATATGAACTTAGATTTAGGGGTTGTCATTCTACTTAATATTCCAGAAGATTTATTGATGAAGAGAATTACTGGTAGAAGAATTTGTTCTAATTGTGGAGAAATCTACAATATATATGATGAACTAATGACACCTAAAAAAGATTCTGTTTGTGATAAATGTGGTTGTATGTTATATCAGAGATCTGATGATAATGAAGAAACTTTCAATAATAGATTTAAAACATATTTATTAAAGACTGAACCACTTATAAATTATTATCGTGATAAAGGTGCTTTATATGTCGTAGAAAATAGAGATGATAAATATAAAGTATTATCAGAAATAGAGAAAATTATTAATGGACTAGGTGATAGTGTTGATTAGTATTAAAAGTAGTCGTGAAATAGAACTGCTTAAAAAGGCTGGTCATATTGTTTATTTAACCCATCAATATCTTAAACCTTATATCAAAGAAGGTATTACAACTAAAGAACTTGATAAATTGGCAGAAGACTTTATCATAAGTCAAAATGCCACTCCTTCCTTTAAGGGGCTTTATGGATTTCCCGGTTCTATTTGCACAAGTATTAATGAAGAAGTTGTTCATGGTATACCGGGAAACAGAAAGCTAAAGAATGGTGATATTGTAAAACTTGATATCGGAGCTTGTTATAAAGGTTATCACGGAGATTCAGCTTGGAGTTATAAAGTTGGAAATGTTTCAAAAGAAATAGATTACTTGATGGAACATACTGAGAAGGCTTTATACGAAGGTATTAAACAAGTAAAGCCAGGAAATAGAATTGGTGATATATCACATGCGATTGAAGAGTATGCGAAAGCTCACAATCTAGGAGTGGTTAAAGAATTAGTTGGCCATGGAGTTGGTACTAAAGTTCATGAAGAACCTGATGTACCTAACTATGGAAAAAGTGGTGTTGGGCCTCTTCTTAAAGAGGGAATGGTTATTGCCATTGAACCGATGCTTAACTTAGGAACAGCTGACATTTATATGTTGGATGATGACTGGACAATCGTGACTGATGACGATTTGCCTTCAGCCCATTTCGAACATACAGTAGCTGTTGTAAAAGATGGATATATTATATTAACGGGAGAGTGAAAATATGGCAAAAGATGATACAATTGAAGTCGAAGGAAAAGTTCTTGAAATCTTACCAGGTGGTAAGTTCAAAGTAGAACTTGAAAATGGTCACATTGTGGAAGCTCACGTTTCTGGTAAAATCCGAATGAATTACATTCGTATCTTACCAGGGGATACCGTAATGTTAGAACTATCGCCTTATGATTTAACACGTGGGCGTATAACCTATCGAAAATAATAGGAGGGATAAATATGAAAGTAAAATCATCAGTAAAACCAATGTGTGATAAATGTAGAGTTATCAAACGTAAAGGTAAAGTAATGGTAATTTGTGAAAATCCAAAACATAAACAAAAACAAGGTTAATGAAAGGAAGTGTGAATAAATGGCTCGTATTAAGGGTGTAGATATTCCAAATGATAAGCATATTGTTATTTCCCTTACATATATCTATGGTATTGGAAGAAATATTGCTAAAAAAATAGTTGAAGCAGCTAAAGTAGAACCAACTAAGAAGACAAAAGATTTAACAAATGATGAATTGAATGCTATTCGTGATGAGGTTAATAAATATGTAGTTGAAGGTGACTTGAGAAGAGATGTCAATATGAACATCAAGACTAAGATGGAAATTAATTCTTATCAAGGAGTTCGTCATAAAAAAGGATTACCAGTTAGAGGGCAAAAGACTAGAAGTAATGCTCGTACTCGTAAGGGTAAAGGTAAGACTGTAGCTAATAAAAAGAAATAAAATCATTAATTGAGGAGGTTAATTATGGCTTATAAGACAAGAAAGAGAAAAGTCAAAAAGAATGTTCCTGAAGGTGCAGCGCACATTCATGCAACATTTAATAATACCATCACTACTATTTCTGACAAAGAAGGTAATGTTGTTTCTTGGGCAAGTAGTGGTGCCTTAGGTTTTAAGGGTAGTAAAAAATCAACTCCATTTGCTGCTGGACTTGCTGCAGAAGCTGCTGGTAAAGCTGCATTTGATTTAGGTATGAGAAAAGTTGAGGTATTCGTTAAAGGTTTAGGACCAGGACGTGAAACAGCTATTAGATCACTTCAAACTGCAGGTCTTGAGATAACTGCAATAACTGATGTGACACCAATTCCACATAACGGATGTCGTCCACCAAAACGTCCACGTGGATAATAAAAAAAGGGAGGTAGTTTCATGATTATATTTGAAAAACCAAATTATAAAATAACTGATTATGTAGAAAGTAATTTCTACGGAAAATTTGAACTTGAACCACTAGAGAGAGGGTTCGGTACAACTTTAGGTAATGCATTAAGACGTGTAATGTTATCTTCATTACCTGGATCTGCTATAAGCAGTGTTAAAATTGATGGGGCTCTTCACGAATTTCAAACAATCGAGGGTATCGTTGAAGATGTTACTACCATTATCTTAAATTTAAAAAAGGTAGTAATTAAGAATCATTCTAATGATAATAAAGTAATTAGAATTAATGTATCAAAAGAAGGGCCAGTTACAGCTGGAGATATCGAACACGATACAGATATCGAAATAATCAATCCTGATTTAGTAATTGCTAATGTTGCTAAGGGAGGAACTCTTTCAATGGAAATGACTGTTTCAAATGGTCGTGGATATGTAAGAAGTGAAGAGAATAAGAGATTATTAGATATTAAAAAAGTTGGAGTTATCCCAATAGATTCAATTTTTTCACCAATTGAGAGAATTTCATACGATGTTGAAAATGCTCGTGTTGGACAAGATGAAAGTTATGATAAGTTAATATTAAATGTATGGACTAATGGTTCTATTAAGCCAGAGGAAGCAATTGCTTTAGCAAGTAGAATCTTAATTGAACATTTTGATATTTTAACTAATTTAAGTAATATCGCTGATATGACTGGTATGATGATTGAAAAGACTGAAGATCCTAAAGTAAAAGCGTTAGAAACTACTATTGAAGATTTAGATTTTTCTGTTCGTGCTTACAATTGTTTAAAGAGAGCAGGAATTCATACATTACAAGATTTAGTAAATAAGAGCGAAAGCGATATGATGAAGATTCGTAATCTAGGAAAGAAATCTCTAAAAGAAGTTTTAGATAAAGTTAGAGAACTTGGTCTAGTATTACGTGAAGATGATTAATTAGGAGGATGAGGTTATGGCATATAGAAAATTAGGTGTTGATAATAAACATAGAAGAAGTATACTTGCTAATTTGACAAAAGATGTTATTATGAACGGAAAAGTCCAAACTACTGATACTCGTGCTAAAGAGGTTCGTAAGTTCGTTGATAAAATGATTACTTATGCTAAAAACGGTAGTTTAGTATCTAGAAGAAAAGTTCTTGCTTTCTTCCATAATGACAAAGAAGTAGTTAACAAATTATTTAATGAGTTAGCTCCAAAATATGCTACTAGAAATGGTGGTTATACGAGAATTTTAAAACTTACTGAAAGACGTGGAGATGGCGCTTTAATGGTAATTTTAGAATTAGTAGAAGAATAGACTATATATATAGTCTTTTTTTTATTTCGTTTAATTTAAATGTGGTAATAAAAAAATTGTAAAAATTTGTTGACTTATTTTTTTTCATAAACTATTATAAAAATAGGTGAGGAGTTGTATATGAAAAAGAAAAAAACACTTAAAATTATCGCTGCAGTCTTGATTGTAGCAGCAGTAGGGTTGGTTGGATTTGGTGTTTACTACATGAATACTAGTAAATACATTGTAGAAAAGTCGATTACATCATCTTTAGATAAGTTATCAGCTATTGTAAAAGGTGAAGATAATACCTTTGCACCAGATAGTGGTCTACCTAGTGGAATAACTAAATTTGGTATTGATTCTTCTAATGAATTGACAGTTAAATCTGGTGATCAGACTGTGGCTGGAAATGCTGATCTAAAATTTTATGGTGATTTCGATGCTAAAAAACTTTATGTCGATTTAGCTTCTACTCTTAATAAAGAATCATTATTAAACATGGATATGCTAGTTGATAATGATACAGTTTACTTAGGAATGGATAAAATTCTTGCTAACAAATATTATCAAAAAATGGAAGATTTTGAATGGCCAAAAACTGTTGATGCTGAAAAGTATTTAGATTCGGCTATTAAGTATGCTAAAGAATCAATTCTTGAAAATCTTGATTCAGATAAATATGAAAAGACTAATGAAACTTTGAAACTAAATAATGCTGAATATAAGACTAAAAAGATTTCAGTAAAAATTACTGAAGAAGATGTAGCTAAAATGGTTAAGACATTCTTAGAAAAGGTAAAGGATGATAAAGACTTAGTAAAATTCTTAAAAGATAACTTTAATGAGGATATTGAAACTACTCTTAAAGAATCTATTGATGATATGGGTAGTGAAATTAAAGAGGCATCTAAAGATAACTATTTTACTTACATAATTTATGTCAAAGGTGGAAAGACAATTCGTCATTTATTCTCTTTTGATGGAGGAAAATTTGCAATTGACTCTTATAAAAACTCTAATAAGAAAAATGCTTTTGCAATGACTTTGACAGAAGTAACAGATGATAAGGAACAAGACGTGTTGACTTATTTAGCTGAGAAAACAGATAAGGGTAAATACGATTATAAATTAACTATTCCTAATGCTGCAACTATTTCTGGTAAATATACTAAAACGAGTGATAAAGTAACTATTGATGGGTCTATCAATGTTGCTACTCAAGATGTCGCTACTTTCAATTATGAAGTAAGTACAGTTAAGAAGAATGCTTCTTACAACATTAACCTTACTGTCGATGTAAATGTTGATGATGGAAATATTAAGATTGTTTCTAAGAACAAAGTAGAAAAAGATAAAGCATTACCTAACTACGATACTTCTAAAGCATTATCAATTGATAAGATTACTCCAGAAGATGCCCAGGCTTTACAAAAATATATGGAAACAATTGAGAATATGTTTGGATCAACTTTAAGTAGTGATGATCAATTTTTAGACGATTCAAGTATTTAGAAGAAGGCTATTATTAGCCTTTTTTTTATTTGCTTTAAGTGTTAAAATATAGACAGTGAGTGAGGTGCATTATGCCTAAAGTTAAAAGAAGAAGATTAAAGAAAAAAAGAGTTTTTTTACTTGTTGTGTTTATTTTATTATTAATTCTTGGTGGTGTTTATCTATATCACAAGAAGAATGTTAATTATATAAGTGATGCCAAAAAGTTTATAGATAATTATGATAATTATGTAGGTGAATTATTATTTGCAGCAGATACAAAAGAAATTAATAATAAGAAAATTGATTTAGATTTTGATATCACTTATAAGACCGATAAAAAACAATCTATTAAATTTAATCTATCTAATTACAATAATGGTGAAGTTAGTTATACTGACTACAATTATGATAACAATAGATTTATATTAGTTAACGATGAAAAAAATTATGTCAATTTTCCTGATGTAAATGATGATTTCTATGAGGTAGATAAAACTTCTTTAGATAGTAATGATTTGAAATTAACTATCGATTATATTCTAAAAAATAATTTAAAAATTAATAGTGAAAATGTTAATTTATTTGATATGAAGTTAAACAAATTAATGGTTTTGATTCCTCAAGAGAAAGTATCACAGCTTTTGGGATTAAATCATGATCTATCAATGTATATTTATACCTATAAAAATAAAGTTGTTGGTATTGGTTATTTGATAGATAAGAAAGAGATTAGTTTTATAAACAAGGATAATTTCGGAGGATATTTATATCGTGATAATGGTGCTGAAATTTTGAATATTGAAATCGATGATGATGATATCAGAGGTAAGCTTTATGATGCGTTATCGTTTAAGGGTAAAATTAGTAAGCAAAAATTAAATTTAGACTTTGGTAATTATGGCGAAATTAAATATCAGTACAAGAATAAAACGATAGATGTTGTTGGTAATATCACTTTAGATGATATTGATATATCGCTTGATATCAATGGTAAATTATCGGATAGTAAGATGCCTAACTATAAATTAAAAGTTAAAGATATTAAATCGATTAGTGAAAGTGATAGGAAAGAGATCGGATCTATTAGCAATAAAATAGTTTTGGGACTTGATTCATCACGCGAGTGTGAAAGTGAATTTGATACCGATTGTATTTTATTAAATAAGTAGGTTTTTAGTTCTAAATATGTTATAATTGTATAGGAGATGGTTTATTTGAAAGCATTGATTACTGGTGCTTCTTCAGGTATTGGATATGAGATGGCTAAATATCTTGACGAACTGGGGTATGACCTTATCTTAGTTGCTCGTAATAAAGCGAAACTGCAACAAATGCAAGATAGTTTCAATGGCGAAGTTAAAATAATCGTCGCTGATCTTTCCATTGAGAGTAAGCTGAAAGAAGTATATGTTTTATGTAAAAATGATGATATCGATATGTTGATCAACAATGCTGGTTTTGGTATGTGTGGTAAATTTGATACTACAGATCTTACACGCGAGATTGAAATGATCAATACCAATATCAAGGCAGTTCACATTTTAACAAAATTATTCTTAAAAGATATGAAGAAAAGAAATAGAGGGTATATCCTTAATGTTAGTAGTGCAGCGGCTTTTGAACCTGGTCCATTGATGGCAACATATTATAGCACTAAAGCTTATGTTCTTAGACTTACTACTTCTATTTATGAAGAACTTAGAAGAGATAAATCAAAAGTGGTTGTATCTTGTCTATGTCCTGGACCAGTTGATACCAACTTTAATAATGTAGCAGGAGTTAAGTTTTCAGTAAAACCACTCGATAGTAAAAAAGTAGCTCGTTATGCCATCGATAAGCTATTAAAGAAAAAACTTATTATTGTACCAGGCATAAAAATGAAATTAGCGACTTTTGGAACGAGATTTTTATCAACTAAAAGATTAGCAAAAATTATATATAAAGTTCAAAAAAAGAAAATAAAGTAGTATAATAACCAGTAATTTACTACTTTTTTTCTATAAGTATTGTAAGTAGGTGATTTTATGGATACTCTATTTAAAGTAGAAAAATTAAAGTTTTCATATAATAATAAAGAAATATTTTCTGATTTAAGTTTTGAAGTGGGATATAATGAATTAGTTTCTATTCTTTTACCCAATGGTGGAGGAAAGAGTACGTTGATTAATCTTTTATCTGGTTTGTTACCCTCTAATGACTGTATAACACTCGATAATATTTTACTTACGAGAAAGACTGGTAAAAAGTATTTGCGAAGAATTGGAGTAATATTTGAAGATTTAGATGCCCAGTTCTTAACTGATGTCGTTTATGATGAGTTAATATTACCACTTGCCAATTTAAATTATTCTAAAAAAGAAATCAAAAATAGAATCAAGACTATTACCAGTATCTTAGGTATTGAAGATCTTTTAGATTATTATGTCGATAGTCTTTCTACTTATGATAAGGTTAGAGTTTTACTAGCTTGTTCTTTAATTCACAATCCTCAAATAATATTTTTAGACGATGTTTTTAGAAATCTTACTAACAGTGAAGAACGAAAATTGATCGTTTTACTCAAGACAATCGTCGATTTGGATAACGTTTCAATAGTTCTTACGACTAGTGACTTTAGTAATATTATCTATTCCAATAAAGTTTATGTGATAGATGATGGTAAATTATCTTTAGATGGTTCTGTTCGTGATATCTTAGAATATGACAATAGATTGAGTAAGTTAGGAATTAAACTTCCTATTATGATTGATATATCGTTAAAATTGAAGTTCTACGATTTATTGGATGATATCATATTTGATGAAGAAAAGATGGTTGATGTATTATGGGATTAGTTATTAAAAATTTAAAATATAAAAATAAAATAGATGGGTTGACCTTTACTTTTAAAGAAGGTGAACTAGTTGGACTTCAAGGGCCCAGTGCATTATGTCTTATGGATATAATTGATGGCAACTTGAAAAAAGATAGTGGATCAATAGAGTTAGGTAAAGAAATAAATGCAAACTTTTATAAAAAACATTCATCTGATATCGCATATATAAATGTTAACAACAAGTTTTTGACTAATAGAGTAGTCGATGAATTTAAATTTATCGCATCACTTAGAAATTATGAGAACGATATTTTAGATTTAAAGATAAATAATATGTTAAAATTAGTCGGATTAAATGCTAGTTATTTAGAAAGAGATTTTTATAGTCTTTCATCTAGTGAAAAGATTTTAATAGATATTGCGATTAACCTATTATACGATCCTAAAGTCATTATGTTAGGTAACATTTTTGGATATCTAGATTATCAAAATCAGCGAAAGGTTTTGGGAATAATTAGGAATTTAAAAGATGCCGAAAAGATAGTAATTCTGTATTCTGTAGATGTCGATCTTCTATATCAATATACTGATAAAATAATAATATTTGACCAAGATAAAGTAGTAAAAAGTGGTGATACGATGAAAGTTTATACCTCTAAAGATGTATTGGATAACCAATATATCGACAGGCCAAGTGTAGCTTTAATAACCAAGATAGCTAGAGATAAGAAAAAAGTTAATTTGATGTATCAAAGAGAGTCGCGAGATATTATAAAGGATATATATAAACATGTTTAAAGATATTAGTTTTTATAATAAAATAATTAGTTTGATTCTTTTGGTTATTGCTCTTGTCTTGGTTCAAAATTATAGTGTATTTTTACTAATTTGTGGTTTAGTATTAGTTCTTGCTTTTATTAATAAAAAAATTGGCTTACTCATTGTCAATATTATTAACTTTGCTTTGGTATATTTTTTGGGAAGTGATCCAACTCTTTTTGTTGTTTTCAAATTCATTTTACCGATAATATATATTTTTGTTATTGAAGATAGTCTTTATATCGTCGAGAAGAGATTTTTATATGATTCTTTGTTTTATCGCAATAGAAGTAAAGTTAAAGATTACATGAAAAAATATTATTGGGATAAGTGTTACGAAAAGAATATGGGTAATTTAGATCAGGTTACTAAGTACTTAGATAATTCTCGTGATGTTAGAAAGTTTAAGGGTTATATTGAAGATGAAGCCTATGACAAAACGAAAAAAGATATAAATAGGAAGTATTTGATTGATAAGATTAGGTACGATAGATATTTTACTAAGAAGCGAAATTTTTTAATTAATGAATGGGGACTTAATGATACTTTCTTTTTAGGATTAAATATCGCAGTTTTGTTATTAGTAGTTTTTTTAGGTAGGTGATTTTATGCGTTATAAAGTTACTTTTTCCTATGACGGTACTAACTTTTTTGGTTATCAAAAGCAACCTGGTTTGCGAACCGTTGAAGGATGTTTAGAAGAAGCTTTGTTCAGCATTAATAATCATACTGCAACCAGTGTTTGTGGTAGTGGAAGAACTGATC
>CANRCI010000053.1 GCA_947629075.1 uncultured Bacilli bacterium
CAGAAGGAGGTGTGACAGTAACAGGAACTGGTACTGATACCATTACGGTAACAGTTAATGGAGCTAAGTTTAAACTTCTAGATGATGGGCAAGATGAAGGTGTAGAAAATAGACCAGATAATTATGCCTGGGTTGGATTAAAATTTAAATTCAAAAGTGAAGTTGAAAATGTAAAAGTTAGTAATGATCCTGAAGACTTGAAAAAAAATGGAACAGGAAATGACTACGATGAATATTTTGGGTTTAATGTTAAAGAATTAGAAGCAGCTGCTAAAGCAAAGAAAGATTATACTGCTGAATATACTTTGACTTGGAAAGTAAAAGATAATGGAGAAACTGAAAATAAAGTAACAATCCGTATTATTGTAAAACCAGAAAGTACGACTTTAGTTGAACAAGGTGAAGGTGATAAAGAAGTATGGAATGAAGCTAAATATGAAGAAGTTAAAAAAGCAGTAGAAGCTGAAGAAGCAAAACAAAAACCAGTTGTTGAGACAGAAGCTGAAGAAGAAAATCCATCAACAAGTGATAATTTACTAGTTTATGCATCACTTGGTGTTGTTGCATTAGTAAGTGCTATGGGAACTGGATTATATTTAAGAAGAAACTAATAATAATTGAATTTAAGGAATAGGAAACTATTCCTTTTTTGTTTCTATCTAAATTTATATTTATTTACACAATTTTACAACTTCAATCTAATATTAAATTGAAAGTTTAAAAAATAACTATTATTATAGTTACTACTTTGAAAAGATTTTTAATAAATGTTATAAAATATATAGAGGAGGGATATTTATGATCGATGGTAAAATAGGTATTTTTGATTCCGGTCTAGGTGGAATTTCTATTCTTCGTGAATTAGTAAAACTTATGCCAGAAGAAGACTATATCTATTATGGCGATACAATAAATAATCCCTATGGTGATAAATCTTTCGATGAGTTATGTAAAATAACTGAAGAAATAGTAAAATTTTTAATTTCCAAAAATTGTAAAATAATCGTCATTGCTTGTAATACTGCTACGACGATGTGTAGAAAATATTTAGAAGAGAAGTTTCCCAATATGATTTTTGTGGGAACCGTTCCTGCTATAAAGATGGCTAGTGATGCCAATAGTAAAAAAACATTAGTTATGGCAACACCAAAAACTATAACTAGTAAAAGAACTAAAGAATTGATAAGTGATTTTAAAAAAAGTGATCAAGAGATTTTTCTTGCTCCATGTGTTAATTTAGCTGCTGCTATTGAAACGTTTGATAGTGAAAAAATAGATAAGACACTATTAGAAGGTATCAAAGACTATTTAGATAAAGACATTGATACTATTGTTTTGGGATGTACCCATTATCCATTCATCAAAAAAAGAATTCAAAAACTCTTTAAGAATGCTATGCTTTTAGATGGTAGTAAAGGAGTAAGTCGTGAAGTTCAACACCAATTACAGAAAAATGGACTTTTGACGATTAAAAAAACTAGAGGAACAATTGAAATATATAATTCTAAAGATGAAAAGCTTACTGAAAAGTATTACCAACTTCTTAATAACGAGGAGATCTTATGAAAAAATTTATAGTATTATTATTAATATTTTGTATTTTTATATGTGGTTGTAATTCTAAAGAGAAAGAAGCTCCACAAAATAATCAGGATAGGACTGTTACTTATTTTGAGTTCAATTATGGTAGTAGTGAAATTGGTTATTTTGAATATTTGATTAAAGAAGATCAATACTATAGATTAGTAGCTAATAAATATGATGAAAATAATGAGCTTATAAATACAGTTGATCGTTTTATTAATAATAGTGATATGAAGAAGCTTAGTGCGTTAGTCAACAAGTTAAAACTTTATGAATGGAATGATTTTAATGAAAAAGCTAGTAAAGAACCAGGTGGTTATACCTTTAATCTTCATATCGAATACCGAGACAAGACTTATACCGATGCTTCTGGTTATATGAAAACTCCTAATGACTACGATGAAAAGTCCCGTGAAATCATATCTTATCTCGAAAGTTTAACGACAACTTTAACTGAAGAAGAAAATTGATATAAGTTCTGTAATTTTTTATAAAAAAAGTTAAAAATGGTGTTATAATACCTTTAATAGTTGAACATTTATGGTGAGTAAATGTTTTTTGTCTTTGGAGGTGAGGTATGAATAATCAAAATGTTATTAATGAGATCCGAAGTAAAATAGATATTGTTGATTTTATTGGTGAATACGTACCTCTTATTCAAAAAGGAAAAAATTTTTTTGGAGTTTGTCCATTTCATAATGATACCAATCCTTCGATGAGTGTCAGTAGGGACAAACAAATTTATAAATGCTTCTCTTGTGGAGCGAGTGGAAACGTCTTTACTTTTTTAATGGATTATGAACACATCGACTTTAAAGAAGCTTTAAAAATTTTAGCTGATCGCACTAATATTTCAATTGGTAATGTTCATATCGATAAAAAGACTAATAAATACGATAAATATTACGACGTATACGATTTAGCTAATAAGTTCTATCAGAACAATATCAATTCTTCTTTTGGAAGTAAGGCTAAAGAATATTTAAAAAGTCGTGGAATAGATGACAAAATAATTAAAGAATTTGGAATTGGACTTTCATTAGAAGATAGTGATAGTTTGACAAAACTTTTAAAAAATAAGAATTATAATTTAGTTGAACTGGAAAATATAGGTCTTATCAGTAATGGACATGATGCCTATATCAATCGTATTATGTTTCCTCTTCACGATATCAATGGAAGAACTGTTGGTTTTTCGGGAAGAATCTACGATAACTCTAATCTCAATAAATATTTAAATACTAAAGAGACGGTCATCTTTAAAAAGGGTGAATGCCTTTATAATTATCACATTGCTAAAGACTATGCTAGAAGAGCCAAATTCGTCATCGTCATGGAAGGATTCATGGATGTCATAAGAGCAAGTACTATTGATTATAAAAACGTCGTAGCTCTTATGGGAACTGCACTTACTAAAGAACAGATATCCTTAATTAAAAAGTTATCCCAAAATGTCATATTGTGTTTAGATGGTGATAATCCCGGACAAAAAGCGATGTTAAATGTCGGAAATGAGTTAGAGAAAAACGGCTTAAAAGTTAAAGTTATCGTTTTAAATGATGATGATGACCCTGATACCTTTATTTTAAAAAATGGTAAAGAAGCTTTTGATAACTTAGTAGAAAACGCTATAAATTATAGTGATTACCGCATTAATAATCTTAAAAAAGGGGTAAATTTCAATAGTGATTTAGAACTATCTAATTATATAAATAATGTATTACAAGAAACTAGTAAAATAAATGATGAAATTAGAAGAGAAATTATTCTCAAAAAACTTGCAATCGAAGTAAATATAAGTTATAATACACTGGAAAAACGTTTGAATGAGTACCTAGAAATGGAAAGCCAAAAAGAGGAACAGAAGGAAGAAAAACAGCAAGTTAAAACTAAGTTATCTCTATATGATAAGGCTTGTTATGCATTTATTTACTGTATGCTCAATAGTAGTAAAGTAATAAATTATTATAATAGGAACAATGTCTCAATGGTTGAGAAAGCTTATCGTCACCTGGCGAGTGAAATTTACTACTACTATACTAAATACGGTGAAGTTACAATTGCTGATTTCTATACTTATTTAACGGATAAAGCCGAATTGTTGGAGCTTTACAACAAGATAATATCATATGAAAGTAGTTATGATACAAGCGATAAAGCAATTGAAGATTATGTCAAAGTCATAAATAAATATAATGAGCGTCAAGAGATAAAACGATTAAATGCTTTGGTTAAAAAAGAAATCGATCCAATTGAAAAAGCTAAAATTGCTGAACAAATTAGGTTGCTAAGAATAGGGGAGTGAAACTATGGTCAGTGAAATCAAAACGATGGATGAAAGAAAAAAGGCCTTGATTAAAAAGGGTAAAGAAAATGGTTACATTACTTATGAAGAATTAGCAGAAGAATTAAAAGGACTAGAGGTTGACAGTGATACACTAGATGATTTGTACAATGCATTGGTTGAAAATAATATTGAAGTAATTTCTGAGACAGCTGATAACAGTAATGAAGAAGATGATGATGAAGATGTCGAAGGAATTGTTGAACGAGAAAGTGAAGCTGCCAAAGATGTTAAAATAAGTGATCCCGTTAGGATGTATTTAAAAGAAATTGGACGTATTAATTTGCTTACCAGTGATGAAGAATTTGAATATGCTCAATTGGCTGGACAAGGTGATGAATATGCCAAAAAGATGTTGGCTGAATCTAACCTTCGTTTAGTAGTTAGTATTGCTAAGCGTTATGTCGGACGTGGCATGTTGTTTTTGGATTTAATCCAAGAAGGAAACATTGGTCTTATGAAAGCGGTGGACAAGTTTGATTCCAGCAAGGGATTTAAATTCTCTACTTATGCTACTTGGTGGATTCGTCAAGCGATAACTCGTGCGATTGCTGATCAAGCTAGAACTATTCGTGTTCCTGTTCACATGGTTGAGACGATTAACAAACTAGCTCGTGTTCAAAGACAATTAACTCAAGAATTGAATCGTGAACCAACTGAAGAAGAGATTGCTAAGAAATTAGGAATAACAGTTGAAAAGGTTCGTGAAGTATATAAGATTAGTCAAGATCCCGTATCACTTGAGACACCAATTGGTGAAGAAGATGATTCCCATTTGGGAGATTTTATCCAAGATGAAAGTACAATGTCACCTGAAGAGTACGCAACTGTTGAAATGTTGAAGAGTGAACTTGCCAGTGTCTTACTTACACTTACAGACCGTGAAGAGAAAGTTTTGCGTTTACGCTTTGGACTTGATGATGGTCAATGTCGTACTCTTGAAGAAGTTGGTCAAATATTTGGGGTAACGCGTGAGCGAATTCGTCAGATTGAAGCTAAAGCTTTGAGGAAATTACGTCACCCATCGCGTTCTCGTAAACTTAAAGATTTCCTTATCGACTAATATGAAGATAAGTAATAGATTAAAAACAATCGCATCCCTAGTTCCAAAAGATGCTAAAATCATGGACGTGGGGTGCGATCATGCTCTTTTAGATATATTTTTAGTGAGTGAAGGTAGAATATCTTCCGCAGTAGCGTCAGACGTCAGGATGGGACCAATCGTTACGGCCTCTAGAAATGTTAAAGATTTTGGTTATGAGGATAAAATAGAATTATTGGTAAGTGATGGGATAGAAAAGATTAAACCCGATATTGACACCGTTATCATCAGTGGTATGGGTGGCTTAAATATCATCGATATCCTAAGTAAGAATTTAAATCTTTTAAAGAATGTCCAAACGCTTATTTTATCACCACATAGTGATATAAAAAAATTAAGAGATTTTTTAGAAAAAACAGGTTACATGATAGCGTGTGAAAAAGTAGTTTTTGACAATAAATACTACGTCGTCATGAAATTGAATCGTGGTAAGATGAAGCTTAGTGAAGAAGAGAAATTATTAGGTCCTTATCTAATTAGTCATATGGATAGAGATACGGAAAACTATTTTCGTTACGTTCTTCAAAAAAGACGTGAAATTTTATCCCAACTACCGAGTAGCCTAACTTTCAAGAAAAAAGAGCTAAAAAAAGAGATAGAGATGATTGAAACTATTCTTGACGAATAGTTTTTTTATATAAAATGTTCTAAAAAAGTTATCGCTTCATATTATTTTGTAGGAGGGATAAAGTGAAGCAAATAATACCTTTTACAAAAGAAATAGAATTTAAAACAATGGTCTCATCTATCACAACCATTTCTTTAGAACATACGGTATCTCTAAAAGATGAGACGACTGTCAGTGGTGATTTTATAATAAGTGGTAGTTACAAAATGACAGCGGCGAGCAATTTAGACGAAGAATTTTCTTACAAAATACCTATCGATATTGAAATAGATGAAAAGTACGATACTAGTAATATTCTAATCGATATCGATGACTTTACGTATGAAATAGTTGATGAAGAAAAACTTAAAGTAAATATTTCTCTTTTGTTGGATAACTTAGAAGAAAAAGAAGAGAAGGTGGAGGTAGTTGAAGAAATAGAAGAGAGCAAAGAAACAGAAGAAAAAGAAGGCCAAGATCAACGAGAAGAAGCCGAAGAGATAGACGATATGTCAGAAATTTTTGATCATGAAGATATCTATCATCCTGAAGATGAAGAAAAAATTGAAGATTTAGTTGATGCCATCGTTGATGGTAGTGAAGTAGAATTAGTAACTGAACAAGATAAAAACGATAATGAAAAAGAACTCGATTCATTCAAGCAAGAAAAAAATATCGATTTAGAAATTCAAGATGCCCAAGATGAAGACGATGTCAATATCGAAAGTATTACTGTCAATAACGAAGAAAAACCTACTAATCAAGTTACTTCTATTTTTTCAGCTTTTAAAGATACCGATGAAACATTTACTAGTTACTCAGTTTATATCGTCAGAGAAAACGATTCACTCGATGAAATTATTTCTAAATATAACACTACCCGTGAACAACTAGAAGAGTATAACGATTTATCAGAAATCAAAATAGGAAATAAAATAATCATACCGAGTAATGATACCAATAATTGATAAATTTAAAAAGAATATTGATGAGTGTGTCCTTAGATATTCTTTTTTTGATAATGTTATAAAATTGGATACTCCGGAGAAGTCTTACATCTTAAAAAAGAAAAGACGACATGATTTAGATATCTATAACTATCTAGCATTAAAGGGGTTTGACAACTACATCGAGAAAAAAACGGAATTAGATGACTACGAAATATATCCATACATCGAAGAAAACTTTACCCCGAATGAAGATAAGGCTTTAGATCTAATATATCTCATGAGTATCCTTCACAATAAGACGACTTACTTCGAAGTCTTAGATCAGGAAAACATCAAAGAACTATACGAAGATATTCAAAACCAAATAATTACGACGATCAATTATTATGACAATGTTCGCTATATCATTGAAAATGAAAAGTATTTACCACCTAGTAATTATTTGTTGATTAGAAATATAACTTTTATTTATTCGGCTTTAGACAGTGCTAGAAGATATCTAGATAAATGGTATGAACTAATTAAAAATAAAAAAAGAATTAGAAAATGTCTAATTCATAATAAGTTAGAGTTATCGCATCTAATAGAAAGTGATAAACCATATCTCTTGAGTTGGAATCATTCTCGTAAAGATTTACCCATCTATGATTTCTTAAATTTTTATAAACTTAATCAAAACTTAGAATTCACCAGTCTTTTTGAAGTATACAATTCGAAATATCATCTCTATGAAGAAGAGAAGTACTTACTATTTACGCTGATGTTAATTCCGGAAAAACTGGAATTTAACCAGAGTGAAATAGATAATACAATTATCGTCAGTTCTTTACTTCTACACATTGAAAATACTTTTTCTTTTGTTTCAAAATATGATTCTGACTATACCACAGAACAAACACATCAGTTCTAAAAACAGAATGATGGCGTTTAACTTAGTCGTTATACAAATTAAAAGAATCGCTTGATAAAAAATGATAATAACTAAAGCGATAAGTGTCCCTAAGTAGAGAAGGCTACTCCTTCTTTTTCTTTTGCACATTTCACAACGACAGAAAAAATTGTGCCTTCGCGGTTTAAACATAACACCACCTAGTATATTTTATGAAAAATGTGATAGTTTGTCATAGCTGTTTAGACTATTTACAAATAAAAAGTAAAATTAAGAGTAAACTATAACAAATTAACATTGTCCTTTACATATTTAGATGATATAATTTTTATAGAATAGGGTTGGTGCATAATGAAAAAGAGAAAGGGTTTTAAATTAGGTAAAAGAGCATTTACTTTAGTAGAACTTTTGGGTGTAATTGTCATAATGTCTTTGATTCTTATGGTAGTATTCCCATCTTTATATGGACTTATGAATTCTAATAATGATAAAAAATATAATAATTATAACGATTTAGTATATGAGGCATCTCGTCTTTATGCTGGTAAAAAAACTGAGGCTTTGGGATCTAGTCGTGATGTCGGATGTACAACTTTTCAACTTAAAGATTTAATTAATAATGATTATTTAAAAGAATACAGTGATAAAAATACTACTTGTAGTGTACCAGGATATATTAAAGTTCAGAATAACAAGGGTAAAATAATTGTTAGTTATCGTATGGAATGTAAAGAGACTAGCAATCCTAGTAATGTTTGGAATAATGGTATGCAACAACAAGATGGGTCAAACTGTACAGCTTATCAAAAAGTCGATGTTCAAAATTTGAAAAATATTTTTGATCCGAACAATGAAAAGTTTGAATATACGGGTAATTTAGGTTTCTTGAAGAGTACTTATGCTAGTGGTAACTATGTATATTATTCAGGACGTCTATGGCGTATTTATGGTTATAATACTTCACTTGAAACATTGCGACTTATCTCTGATGAAGCCGTTGGTTCAATTCCGTTTAATTCTTCATCTAGTTCAACTTATTCAAACAGTCATGCTGAAAGATGGTTGACTAGTGAATTACTACCAACGTTTAAAGAGTTCAATAAATTTGGAGTTATGGCGACATATTACAATGCTGCAATTACTAATACGACAAAGACTCGTGAAGCTTTGATTGGTCTTCTTTCTCAAGATGAATTTAATCATATCAAGAGTTGGTATGTAAAACCAGATACTTATTGGTTGTCAACTGAAGGTAGTGGTGGTAACGCTTATTACGCTCAAAACAGTACGAGTGCTACTTCTAAAAGTACGGTTATAAGAACGATAAGACCAGTAATTACTTTAGAGTCAAATGCTGGAAAATATAGTGGAACTGGTACTAGTAGTGATCCTTATATAATCGATGAAGAATACTATCCACAAAATACTAATACATTACTTAATACTAGATACAGTGGTGAATATGTAAGACTTACTATCAATGGAAGTAATAAATTATTTAGAATTGTTAAAGTAGATAATGGTCTTACGAAAGTAATATCAGAGGACTTGTTGTATACTAGTCAGTTCGATACCGATTATTATGATTTTAAATTATCGACTGTAAACGATATTCTAAATGCTAATTCGACATCGATGTACAATCAGTTAACGCAAAAAGGATTAGTAGTTGAGGGAAGCTTCTGTGGTGATATTTTAAACGATGCCAATATAACGGCAGGTAATGGATTGTTCTTAAATTCTAACTGTGTAACGCCATCACTATTGAAAGC
>CANRCI010000054.1 GCA_947629075.1 uncultured Bacilli bacterium
AGTCTTAGTTTTCATTTTATCAAACCTCCTCTCTACAAAGATTAGAGGTAGACACTCAACAACCGAAGTTCCAAGAACATTGTATCAAACATTCGTTTTTTTATACAAGAGATTTTAGTTCTAAATTTATGACAGTTTAGAAAACACACTTGCATATTTTCAAAGACAGTATGCAAAAGAGATAATAAAATATGGCTCAAACATATAAAATTGTTGTACGTCTTCCTTTTAGGGCACCAGATTGGTAATAAACTCGAAAGGTTCGAGTTATAAATAAAACGGCTTTGATAAGTCGTTTTTATTTTGTTTTAAGAATTAAGAGAAAACATAATTAAGTTATATTTAATACATTATTGTTGATTTTCTATAATAGAAATTTTATTATTTACTTAAAGATGGTTATCAAAACGATAAATATTTAATTTGCAAAGCATGATAATTTAATCTATATTGAAGTTGGTGGACGTATGAGATATAAATTAGAAGGATTAATGTTAAAAAAATTTCAGAAGCAATACAATTTAAAGTGTCAAACTATCCAATTCGTTTTAGATAATAAAAAATGGTATATTTTAATCGATGACAAAATAAAACTTAGAATAAGTAAGAAAATTGTCGATGAATATTGCCAAAATAAAAGTAGCTAATTGGGTAACTTTCGACAGAATTTGCGTTGATAAATTTATAATCTGTTCATAGAGGTGGTTCTATGGATGTATTTCGTCAAAGGCTAAAAGAGCAGAGATTGAAAAAGAAGTTTACGCAAGAGGCTTTAGGTAAAAAAGTAGGTATTACAAAACAATCGATTTGTAAATACGAAAAGGGAAATATTGAACCAACTTTTGATACTTTGATCAAATTAGCAGTAGCACTTGATTGTAGTACTGATTATCTATTGGGACTAGAAGTAGTTAGTAAGACGCATAGCCACATTTCTTTAACTAAAGAAGAAGCAGAGTTACTGCGTCATATCAGATTGAATGATCGTCTACATCGAATAGTTTTAGAAGATAATAAACGCTTTATAAAAATAATTGATGATCAGTTAAAAAATAAAAAATGATAAAAAAGAGATATTTTAGTTGTCTCTTTTTGTTTTTAGTTATATAATTATTGATGTAAATTGCCCCTTAGCCAAGCGGTAAGGCGGTAGACTCTGAATCTATTATGCGCTAGTTCGAATCTAGCAGGGGCAGCCATTTTTAGGAGGAAAATCTATGACTAATAAAGATTTAGCAGATTTAATTTTCCCTAATGCTGAAAGTATTGAAAATATTGAAAAGAAATATAAAGTTAGAGATCTTAAAGAGGGATCAGTTGTTACGAGGTTTGCGCCAAGTCCAACTGGTTTTGTTCATATTGGATCACTTTTTACTAGTTTTATTGCTAGAAAAGTAGCAAGACAAACTGATGGAGTATTTATTTTAAGAATTGAGGATACTGATCAAAAGAGAACGGTTGAAAATGGAATCGGGGAAATAATTAAAGATTTAGAAAACTATGGCATTAACTACGATGAAGGAATAATTTTTGAGAATGGCGTAGTTAAAGAAAAAGGAAATTATGGTCCATATCTACAGAGTTCGCGAAAGACTATTTATGAAGCTTTTGCTAAAAGTTTAATCGAAAGAGATTTGGCTTATCCTTGTTTTTGTACCGAAGAAGATTTACAAAAGATAAAAGAAGAACAGGAACTTCGTAAAGATCGTTTGGGTTATTATGGCGATTACGCTAAGAGTAGGCATCTGACGATCGATGAAGCTGTTTTGAAAATAAAGAATGGTGAGAAGTATATCATCAGATTAAAGTCACCTGGTGATTTCAATAAAAAAATTGAAGTTAAAGATTTGGTACGTGGAAGAATTGAGTTTCCTGAAAATGATTTGGATATAGTTCTAATAAAAGGGGATGGACTTCCTACTTATCACTTTGCTCATGCAGTTGATGATCACTTGATGCGAGTAACTCATGTCATAAGAGGTGATGAGTGGATATCTTCTCTACCAGTTCATATCCAGTTATTTCAGTGTCTTAACTTTAAGGTTCCGAAATATGCTCATCTTTCACCACTTATGAAAGTGGATGAAAATGGTGTCCGAAGAAAGTTGAGTAAAAGACATGATCCGGAATCAGCAGTTAGTTATTATCATGAGCGTGGTATTCCTAAAGAAGCGGTAATGCTCTATATCATGACCGTTGCCAATTCCAATTTTGAACAGTGGTATGAACAAAATCGCGACGCTAAATTGGAAGATTTCAAATTTGATTTCAAAAGAGTTGGATCATCTGGAGCTCTTTTCGACCTAGATAAATTAAACAATATATCTAAAAGTTACATAAGTAGGTTGACAGCTGAGGAAGTTTATGAAAAAAGTTTGGAATACGCTAAGGAATTCGATAAAGAGTTTGCTCAAATATTAGTAGATAATAAAGATATAGCTATTGCGGTATTCAGTATTGAGAGATATCAAAAAAAGCCGCGTAAAGACTATGAAAACTTTAAAGATATTAGAAAAGAAACTTGGTATATATTCGATGAATTGTTTAAGGACTTTACCTATGAAGAACAAAAAGTTACTGATAGAGAATTGCTTAAAAAAATCATTTCTTCTTATTTAGATAGTTATGATGAAAATGACGAAGAGGATAAATGGTTCGAGAAAATAAAAAATATTGCTTCTATGAACAATTTTGCTGCTAATATGAAAGATTATCGTGAGCATCCAGAAGATTATTTGGGAAATGTAACCGATATAGCTACTGTCTTGCGAGTTGCTCTTACTTCTAAGACAGTGACACCTAATCTTCATCAGATATCTAGAATTTTAGGAAAAGAAAAAATGAAAGAGCGTTTTGATAAATTTTTACAAGCCTAGGGCTTGTTTTTTTATGGATTAAAACTATTGAAAAATAATGATTGATATGTTAGAATTACTATTGTCGAATTTGATGTTAGTAATTGGTCTGTTGGTGAAGTGGCTTAACACACTGCCCTCTCAAGGCAGCATTCACGGGTCCGAATCCCGTACAGATCACCATATTGTAATTTAGTTTAGCACTACGCTAAACTTTTTTTGTCTTTTTTTGTAAAACGAAAATAGATTTGCTTTTATTAGATAACTATTTATTATATAATGATATTAGTTCGCTAAAGACGATTAGAAGATCCAATATATATTTGTGTGGTGAGAAAGATGATAGTAATTCCTAAAAGAGGAAATAATGACGTAAAATTTGATTTAAAAAGAGCTAAAAATGTTGATTACGTAATCATTGTTAACGATAAAGAAAGTTCTAATACAGGGGATCTTTTTAGTATGTGGAATCAGAAATGTAATGTCTGTATAGCCTCTGATATCAGTGATCTATACGACTTCTTAATCAGCAATTTTAAAAAAATAGATTATAAGAAAAATTTCATGATTACCGGAGCTAAAAATACACCGCGAGAACTCATTCAACAGTATAAAAATCTTTTATCTTTTTTTCTTTTTTACAAGAGTGAATTAAAACTTATCGAGAGAAGCATGAATCATCTCAATAAAAAAATTGTTGATAAAAAAGATAATAATATTGTAAGAGAAGCTGAAGAGAAGTTATCCTTTATGAATAATAATGGTAAATATTTAAGAGGTGTTTTAATTTCTTTGGGATATAAGATTGCATCTAATAAAAAAGATGATTACTATTTACCGCTTGCTTCTAGTTATGAACTTTTTCAAACTTCAATTTTAATTCATGATGACATTATAGATAATGCATCGATAAGAAGGGGAAAGAAGACTATACCTGTTAAATATAGTGAAAAGTTTAATACTTTTTACGATGAAAATAGTGGCAGTTATAACAAAGAAAGAGATCATATTGCCAATGGACTTGCTCTTTGTCTCGGTGATTTAGGTTTCTATTTAGCGAGTAATGAGATAGTTAAGAGTTACGCTAATGATAAAAATTTAGCTTATTTGATGGAGTACTATAACGATATTGTTGTACATACGATAAAAGGTGAAGTAATCGATGTGTATTTACCATTTAGTGCTAAATATAATGATAAACATAAAACTTCACTACAAGATATTTTGGATATCTACCATTTGAAGACAGCTTGGTATTCAGTAATTGGACCATTGTCATTGGGAATGATTTTAGGGGGAGGAAATAAAAAAGAAATTGCTCGTCTTGAAAAACCACTCGATAATATTGGGGTTGCTTTTCAGATTAAAGATGATATTTTAGGTATCTTTGGAAATGAAAATAAGATTGGTAAAAATGGTTTATCCGATGTCAGTGAATATAAACAGACGATTCTTTACAAAAACGTTTTAGGAACTCCTTATGAAGAAGAACTTGTAAAATATTACGGTAAAAATAAATTGACTGAAACGGATATTAAAAAAATAAGAAAGATATTTATCGATAGTAAAGCATTAGAAAAAAGTGAAAAATTGATGAACGATTTATTCGAGGAAGCGAAGAGTAAAATATCTCATAGTAGAATGATACCTGTTAATTATCGTGAAATTCTTTTGGGATTTATCACTTATTTACAATTTCGTGAGCGATAATTGACATAAAGTTTACAATCGGTAGGGTTTTCAACAAAAAGAAAATGCAAATGTTTTAAAAAGTGCTATAATAAAGACGAAAAGGAAGAGTGTCTTTCGAATTTTTGTTTGACATTTTTGGCTTTTTATAGTATAATACAACCAACTATTTAGTTGAGGGGGAAAAATAATGAGAAAGAGATTAAAAGAAAAATTAAAAATTAATAGGTTGATCAAGATTGTAGTTGCTGTTGCTATAATCGTAGCTGGAGCTGGATTGACACTTTATGGTGTTGTCGCAGACTCAACAGCGCCTGAAACAGTAGAGGTTAGTACAACTTATAACGTCATTCCAAAATATATGGAAGGTGTTAACGTTGGATTGATCAAAACTGAAAGAGGAGCAGTAAGTTACTGTATGGACCATGGTAAGAAGTTCCCATCTGGTGACGTTATGACTCGTGATAAACAACTAGATGCTGGATTTACTTATCTACTTACCAATGGATATCCACAGAAGTCAATTACTGGTGATAACAATAAAGACTATTTTATCACTCAGTTAGCTGTTTGGTGGTATCTAGATGAGACAACTGGTTCATCTAACTTGAGTACAGCAGTAAAGACTAATTCAAGTGATCCGCAAGGACTTAGACCTTACGCTAAAAATTTAGTTGAAAAAGCTAAACAAGCAAGAACTGAAGGTTATGCTGAACCAAAGATTAACGCTAGTATTCAATCGACAACAATGACTAAAAACGATTTGTATTATGAATCTGGTGATATTACTGTTAAAGGTACTAATACTAATGGTAATTATACCGTTACTGCTACTGGTGCCGATAACATTATCATTACTGATGCTAGTGGAAACGTTAAAACCGTATTTAAAGATGGTGACAAGTTCCGTGTTAAAGTACTTGCAAGTAGTGTAAGTGAAACAGCCAGTATCGCTGTTACTATTAAAACTACTGGTACATTTACAAGGGCTTATCAATACAAACCAGATAACTCAAATACTCAAAGAATGACACCATCAACGATATATCAAGTTACTGAAGATGCTGAAACTAAGTTAAATCTTTCTGTTTCTACATCTAAATTGACAGTATCTAAACAAGATTACGATACAAAAGCACCATTAGCTGGAGCTGAATTTAAACTATATGATTCTAACAACCGTCTAGTTGCATCTTGGACTTCAAGTGAATCTGATCAAGTCATTTCTAACTTAGCACCTGGTAAATATACTTTAAAAGAAATTGTCGCACCAGATGGATATAACATGTTAGAACAATCTATTACAGTAACAGTTGAAGCTGGAAAAGATAATAGAGTAGTTGTTTACAATAAAAAGCAAGAACCAACCGAGCTTATAATCATTAAACGTGATCGTGAAACCGGTGCTGTTCTTCCAGGAGCAACTCTTGCATTGAAAGATGCTAAAGGAAATATCGTTTCTACTTGGGAAACTACTGAAAATGGACACAGATTTCAAAAGATTCCAGAAGGAAAATATACTGTAGTCGAGATGGAAGCTCCTGCTGGATATGAACTTTCAAAAGAAGAAATAGTCGTTGAATTAGTAGCTGGTAAAACGGCAACCGTTACGTTCTATAACCAGAAAAAACCAGATATTCCAAAAACGACAAAAGTAAGAATAAGTAAACGTGATATTACTACTGAACAAGAATTACCGGGAGCAACTTTAGTGCTTAAGAATTCTCAAGGTGAAGTAGTAGATGAATGGACATCTGGAAATGAAGAACACTTTATCGAAGGATTACCAGAAGGACACTATTCATTAGAAGAAACAGTAGCACCTGATGGTTATGTTCTATACACTGAAAAAATAGAATTTGATTTAAAAGCTGATGATATTATTCAAGACGTCATAATGTATAACACACCAGAAACCCCAGTACCAGATACAGGTGAATCAATGTCAAAGACTGCTGTTATCGCAGGTATTACAATGATGTTGATCGGAATAGGAATTGTTTATACAAGTGCAAAAAAAGAAGAAAACATCTAAATTAAATAAAAAACAAGTAATTATACTAGGCCTTATCATTATTATGATAGGGTTTCTAGTATTTAGTAAGGATTATCTGCTTCAGAAAAAAGATAAATCTTACGACACTATGAACAATGAATTGTTTGTAATGAGCGAAAACGAAATGCCCGAAGAGGTTAATATAGAAGATGAGCCTGTCGTGGTAGAAGATGAAAAAGAAGAGGAAAAGGGAAAAGAGAATAATGTTCATCAGGGGTACTATATAGGTTATTTAGAAATACCTAAAGTAAATTTTTACAGGGGATTCGTCGATGTTAATTCACCAGATAATAATGTGGGAAAAAACATCACTATTATTTCAACTAGTGAATTTCCTGATGTTGAAAATGGTAATTTCATAATTGCTGGTCACTCAGGGACGGGAATACATTCTTATTTTAAGCATTTGTGGAAACTAAAGAAAAAAGATCGTGCAATAGTGTATTACAATCGCGTTAAGTATACTTACGAAATAGTTAATATCTATTTACAAGAAAAAACTGGTAAGATTGGAATTTATCGTGATTATACTAAAAATACTTTGACTTTGATTACTTGTACTAAAGACAATCACAAGTCTCAAACAGTATACATTGCCGAATTAGTAAAAAAAGAAGCTTATTAGAAAGAGGGTAAAACTAATGTTACAATTATCATTATTGGAACAATTTCAAATATTGATAAAACTAATATTAGGGAACCCTTTTTTTATATTCCTTTTAATATTTTCCATGATAGTAGCGGTTGTTTTGATGGATACGACTAATTTTAGTTATAAAAAAAATAAAAAGATTTATTTAGTTATATATGCCTTAGTTGCCATAGCAATTATAATAAGATATAATACCGCTTTATTTACAATGGTTGATTATCTGTTAGACAATCTATTTATGATATTTTATTTTCCGTCATTAGCTATTCAGACGTTGATGATTATCATTATGAATATCGCTCTGTTAATTACGGTATTTAATAAGTCGATTGATGTAAGTTATAAGAGAATAAATGTCACTTTTTATTGTATAATGATGTACATTTTATTTCTTACTCTCGATTCAGTTGTAAAAAATGGTATTGATGTATATTCACAATTATCTATTTATAGTAATAGTGAAACAGTAGCTTTAGTCCAAATAAACAGTTTATTATTTATTCTTTGGGCAGGAGCTCTGTTAGTCAATTTAATTGCAATAAAGTTGAGTAAAGATCCAAATATTACTCATAAAAAAGAGAAAATAGTTGAGAAAGTAATTGCTAAAGATGACAACATTATTGCTAAAGAAGAAGATAAAAATAATGATGATGAATATATAAATGTTCGTTTTACTAAAGAAGAATATTTATTGATGTTAAAGATATTACGCGAAAATAAAAAGGACTGATGTCCTTTTATTTTTTTTGATGTTTATCGATACTGGCTTTGATAAATGATTTAAATAGGGGGTGAGCTTTAGTTGGACGAGATTTGAACTCGGGGTGAAATTGACATCCGATATAATGTGGATGATTAGGATATTCAACTATCTCAACTAAGTTACTCTGCTCATTTATTCCTGAAAATACTAAACCATTTTTTTCAAGTGTTTCGCGATAAGCGTTATTGAACTCATAACGATGACGATGGCGTTCTAAAATTTTATCTTGTCCATAGTCTTTATAAGCTAGAGTATCTTTGACCAATTTACATTCATAATTTCCAAGACGAAGTGTACCACCCATATTCGTAATAGCTTTTTGATTGGCCATTAAATCGATAATTGGATTTTTAGTAAGTTCATCAAATTCAGTTGAGTTAGCGTCTTCAATACCGCATACGTTACGAGCAAATTCGATGACAGCAATCTGCATTCCTAAACATATTCCTAGATAAGGAACATTTTTTTCACGGGCATATTTAGCGGCCTTGATTTTTCCTTCGATACCACGATTACCAAAACCACCTGGAACCAATATTCCATCGATATCTTTAAATACAGGAGTTATGTCGTCCATGTTTTCCAATTCTTCTGAATCAATCCAATGGATGTTAACTTTGGTATTGTAGACATAGCCAGCATGTTTCATACTTTCAACTACCGATATGTAAGCGTCGTGTAACTCAACATATTTTCCAACTAAAGCGATTTCTACTTCATCTTTTAAATTGTCAACGGTATTGATCAGTTTTTTCCAAGTAGAGAGGTTCGCTTTTTTAAGATCTAGATTAAATTGTTTTAAAACTATTTCATCCATTTTTTGATTGTAATAGTTTATAGGAATCTCATATATATTTTTAACATCGACACTGTCGATTACTTGTTCTTTAGGAATACTACAGAAAAGAGAAATTTTGCTCTTTAAATTATCATCCAAAGCAATTGGGGAACGAGTTACAATGATGTCCGGTTGAATTCCCATACCACGCAGTTCGATAACGCTGTGTTGCGTTGGTTTAGTTTTAAGTTCATCCGATCCATAAATTAGAGGAACTAGAGTAGTGTGAACAAATAAAGTATTTTCTTTTCCCAATTCATTGC
>CANRCI010000055.1 GCA_947629075.1 uncultured Bacilli bacterium
GGAAAACACAACTATATTTATCCTGAACATAAGTAAATATTTTACAAGCATTAGGTAGATTTAACATCGATTTTTCCAACATCAATAGAGAAAAACCAAAATTGATATTAGACTTCAACAGATTAGAAACAAACTCAGTCTGTTTGACATCTTTATAGTTATCAGTAATGATAATGTAATAAGGACTAGTATTTAAATATGGCTTTTTATCACTGTTTTCGGCCTTTTCATGTTCTTCTTTTTTACTGTTCTCATCCTCTTTATGAACACGTTTTTGATATTCTTTATCTAGAAAAGCTGTTATCTTTTTTACTTCGTTCATATTAGTAGCAAAAAAGCGAAGTTCTTTATCATCACTATAACAATGTGGTAAACTCTTTAAATATTCCCATTTACTAGCATTCTTATCATTTGTCAATAATACTATTTTTAAATCTTTACCACTGTGATAAGTAATTAATTGTAAAATTACACCATTGATAAAACTATCACCAAAATTACAATCACAAACGATAGCTGAAAGAAAATTCTCGACAAAAGAAACTGTAATTGGAACATCGTTTAACATCTTAGAGCCTTCTGCTACTTTAACGGCTTCATCATACAAATTGTCACTGTCCAAAGTAAAATGCTTTTCTGGAGCTTTGACATCTAAAGAAGATTTACAGTCTCCAGTACCTACACGAACTCTCAAAAAATCGTCATCAGTTATCTCGCGCGACCATATCTCACTCTTATTATTGAAAGCAATTTTACTAACTTCATCTAAATTAGGATAATTAGTTTTAAGAGCTTCACTCTGCTTCAAAAGAATCGTTTTTATTTCTTTATCCTTTTCAGCTAGATATTCCGTATATTTCTTTTGGCGTAGAGCCTCTCTTTTTTTAGCAAAATTTTTATTATAATTGTTTAATAATACTGGTATGATTATCGATGCAAAAAACATAGCTAAAGCAGTGAATAGTGGTTGAATGACTGAAGATATCTCTTTAGTTTGTTGATATTGGTTATAAGCATTGTATAGAGATAGCATCGAAAAGACAATCATCGTAAAACTTGACCCAAATCGCAAGATGAAAGGTACTTCCTCTTTAATAGGTGAAGCTGGAGGATTGTCGATTTGAATATTCTCTTCTTCAACGACATTCTTAAGTCTTGGACGATGGAAGAAATAATCGTTATCGGTATACAAATCGAGAGCTTGATCTTCTTCATTAACCGGACTATATTTGGTATTATCCTGTTGAAAATTAGAATTTATAGGGAACAACTTAGAATTGACATGAACGCGATTATTAGGATTATTGACTTTGATGAAATCTCCCATCCAAATTATCTTTAACCCATTGATAAAGATGACATCTCCACGATATAAAATAGCTCTAACAACACGAGAATTATTGACATAGACATAAGTATCGGAACTACTACTGGCATCAAGTATCCAATATCCCCCATCCAAAGTAAAAGATACATTTAAAGATTGAGTCAAGTCATCTTGATACATTAAATTGGCATTTTTATCTTTTCCAAGCGTAAAACTTTCTTTAGTTTGCAAATATGAACTATTGTTTTCAATTGTCGGTAAAGCGAATAAATACAAATACTCATTCTGATTATTAACGCGCAATCGGTAATGACAATAATTAGTTAATTTAACTGATGAAGTAAAACCAGAGTTTAAAACGACTGATACCTGGCGATCATTAACAAATTCCCAGACTCCATCATTAGACTTAATATTTAAAAAAATCTCAGTGCCATCTACTAGTTTAAAAGGAAATAAAAAACTTTCCATAGCTTTATCAGGCAAGATAAATTTTTTTATTCTGTTTTTATCCGCTAAATATAAGTTCACACTATCACTCCTATTATAAGTTAATTATAACATATAAATTGAATATGTTATAACATTTTTACAAATAAAAAAATGGGATAACCCATTTTAAAAAACTTTGTTTACTGCAGACGATTTTGGTTTTACTTTAGCAACCTTAACATTATTAGTTTTAACAACAGCATTTCTTTCAATATTATTGATAACGTTGATACTACTATCAATCCAGTCACCAATAGCGTCACAATTTCTTCTTATCGCTTTTAGTTTATCATCCAAGCCTAATAGATAACTACGTCGTGAAAAGTCATAAGGAACGTTTAAAGATTGAGCACGTGCAAGTGCATCTGATAAATTATTTCTACCATACGCCTCACGAACTTCATCTCTAACTTTTCTTTTTAAATCGTTTTCTTTAAACTTTATTTTAGCCATTTGAGTTCTCCTCATTTAACATTTAACTTTGACACTACTTTCGTTATCTCATCAGAAGAATATGCCACCGCATCGACATAGTCGCGTAATGACACACCGAAACTTTTATACATATCTCTAGCTCTTTCCTGAGTGACAGCAGTGCGATACTTATTAGCAGCATCTCCTACCCAAGCACCATTATGAGCTGTTTTATCAATTTGATTAAAGAAATCATCAATACTATTGTTATATTCGTTTACTAACTTGTCGATCTTTCGAGCAAGTGTTGCCGTTTTCTTTATGTCAATATCTAAATTAGACATATCAATCACCAACTCTTTCTGCTTGAATAGCTTCTTGTATCTGGTAATTTAAACGCGATACTTTTCTATTCAATTCTGGAATAATAACGTTTCTAAGATCATTTTTAACACTATTTATGTCAGAAACACATCTTTTAATTTGTCCGTTATCAGCGCCAGTTCCATCAATGCTATAGCAACTCGCAATATTATTAGCAGCGTTTCGCATATTGCTACTTGCATTATTCAAACACTGTTCTATAAATTCTATATCTTGCAAAAGACGTTCATACCTTCTTCGGTCTGCACGCAATACATCGGATCTTGCCATAACATCACCTCATTTATTTTAAAATATTTTTATTATTGACCAGTTGTAGTATTTTCATCAAATCCCATAACACCAGTAGCTGTAGTTAACTTCTCTTTGTCTTGGTAGTCACCAACAGCAGCTTGCGCAGCTTGACCAACTTCATCAGACTGTCTTGAATAATTCGCTTTGATTTGATCTAAGGCAGCTGAGAATTTACTTAAATTAGCCATAACTTTATGGATTCTATCAATACCTTCATCAACATAACTACTTATGTTATCAATTTGGCTTTGACCTGCAAAAGCTTGTCTATACATTTCTTTTTTAGATATAATTTTATCTAAAACTTTTTGGACATCACTTTGATAACTAGTTATAGCAGATTGCATATTACCAATTTGATCTACATCAATACCTCTTAATTTATCATTATAAGACTCATTCATCTCTTTTTTCCCTCCTCTTTATAATTAATCAGATGTTACATTTTTATTTTGGAAAGTAACCCAAGATTCATAAATAGAATCAAATTCACCAACGATAGCGTTGTAAAGAACTTCAAGATCAGCTTCTACTTCTTTTTCAGCCTTTACAAATTGTGAATAGAAAGCTCCCATATCTGGACCATTCCAACCTTTTAGTAAAGCATTAAATATTGGTTGTGTGTTTCCTAAAGCTTCACTTGCTTCTTTAACTAAAATTATATTAAGATCTTTCTTTAATTGTTCAATACCTTCCTTTGATGTACCATAATCTATTTCGTTCATTGAAGTCATAATTGAATCAGCCATTCACCTTCACCTCCTTTATTAAATTTTTATATGAGCAGCATGATCGCGGTAATTAATTTTTACTTGTTTTAAGTCGTTGACGTAACTGTCCAAATTGTTTTTAATCTTTGGAAATTCATCACGAAATTCACCAAATTTATTGCGGATAGCATTACCAATTTCATCATTTGAATAACTTTTACTCTCATCAACTAACTCTTCCATCATTTCAAATATGGTTGCTATTCTGATGATATCAACATTCATAGCTTGGATAATACTATCAAGTTCTGTTTCACTTATTCCGATTATGTTCGCCATCTACTCATCTCCTATTATTAGTACAACACACTATCATACTATAGTTAAATTATAATTGTTAATTAAAATATTTGTCAACTAAACTTCGTCAACTGATTGTAAACTTATTGCATTTTTATTTTGAAATAATTTCTCTTTCTTCTTGAACCGTATTACATCTATCGATAAATTTCTTTGACTCCATCGCAACTCCCAAACCGGTCATAATTCCAACGAAGGTATACAGATTAGTCGCAAATTCTTGACCACCATATTTAACGTTGATATCAGGGTTACCAGAAGATTTAAGAGTTCTACTATATTCATCAGTACTGGGAATACCTAGTTTATCGACGATATCTGATGGCACCGTAACATACTTGTGTAGTGAAGAGCGATCGATTGATTCGATTTCTCCATAGTTGACATCAACTTGATACCAATTGATCTTTTCTTTATTGGCATCGGTAATTTCTATTCCCTGTTCATCAATCCAAAGAGGATCGAAGAAATAGTAATCATTATCGACTTTTACTAAGTTCCATACATGTTTTGTGTTAAAAGCATTATAGGATTCGACACCAAGTCGATTAGCCAAAGCTGACGTCAATGATGAATAATTGACACAAACACCTAATTTATCATCATCCAAAGCGTATCTAAGCTCATCCGAATTGTATTCGTACAATAAATCCTTTCCCTCTTTGGTATCCTCTTCAACGCGGTAATCATACTCGGTATTGTTGATGACGTATGTCAAAATGGCGTCAATCTTTTCGGTATCACTGCTATTTTTATCGACTGGTAAAGATTGAACTATTTCATCGAGTTTTGCAGCCTCACCTTTTATCTGGTTAGCATCGACTTTATAATCAATTTCGATTCCTCGCTGTTCCATTTTCGAAATATCTGATGTAGTCAAATATTTTAAAAAGCCGGACTTATTAACGGAATAATCAAAAGTTATTTTCTCTAAACTAGGAAAACGATCAGGATCAAATTCTTGAATGTTTTCACAATTACAAATTTTTAATTCTTTTATATCTTTGTCATATAAAAAATCGATACTAGATATATCTAGAGATTGTAGCGATACACTCTGTAATTTATTACAATTTTTGAGAAAACTGATATCCTTTTTGGTATCGGCGATACTGATCGATTCTAGGTCTGGCAAATTCAAATTATCAAAAACGCCATCAGCTTCGCCATAGGCACCCGTAATATCCAAAGATTTAAGATTGGTATAATTATTTAGATAATCTAAATTTTTATCTGATGAAGCATAAACTTTAGTTGCTGAATAATCGATATCACTAGATGAAGCAGCTTGCTTTTGACTGTTATTGACATGAACGATAGTGCCACTATTAACATTGGTGACAGCCTCATCGTTAACCTTTGCCCCACATCCAGAACAAAGAGTCATCGTAATAGCTAATCCCCCTAAAACTAAACCTCTTTTTAATTTCTTTTGGATATTAGATAGATTAGCTTTAGTATGATTTCTATTTATTTCCATCCAAAGTCACCTTCTTTAAAATTTCCTCCGCCAATAACAACTCCTCTTCCAACAAATCGGTATCTAAATAGGCAGTATCGTTGTCGCTTGTATATCTAGCCAGATAATTTTTGGAAGTATCATTAAGAGGTCGATAAATCAAATACTCATGAGGAAATTGTTCTAATTTGAAAGTCATAACAGCTTCCATTTGTTCTTCTTTACCATCTTTAGTTGTAATCATTATTATATCTTTATCACTCATAAAAATTCTCCTACTCTAAATAGATTTTAACAAAGCAAAAAAAATATGTAAATTATTGACACAAAATTATTTACATATCTTTACGAAATTTAACTATTTATTATCATTTGACGAAATTCTTGAAAACTGTAATCAGGAAGAGAGTCATCAGAATTGATAAGTGAGATTAAAGCATTGTTAAGGGCAAAATCAAATACATCTTTAATTTCTCTATCGGTTAAAAGATGCTCATATTTTTCAAAAACAGTCTCTAAAGCTTGTAATTCTTTTAGTTTAGGACATTTAGAGTAATATAAATATAGATATCCAGACAACACCAGTTTGGCCATTCTTTTAGAATCGATATCTCTACCTTTTAGTACATTTACGGTATAGATTATATTATTCATGTAATCTATTTGGAGTTTTTCTTTAGCAAATCTTTTATTTGTTAGCGAAGAAGAATTGTCTCTATAGATATAAGTTATTTCATCTACATATTCTACTTTGGGATCTAATAGAAAACATATTTGATTGAAACTGTTATCTTCACTTGTATAACTATTGTTAAAAAGAATACCGTTATCCTCTAAAAACTTGCGACGATATATTTTCCCGTGAAGATCCCCAGTAAAAAATTTCTTTTCCATCCAAAAGTTATCCTTCTCTTCTTTTTCAATGGATACCGCTATATCACTTTTGGCATTTCTAATGGAATCATAAAGTATTTTACAAGAGAAAGGACTATAAAAAGTATCATCACTATCTATGAAGATGATGTATTCAGAAGTAGAATTTTTAAGGCCAAGATTCCTTGCTACTCCAGGTCCACTATTTTTATCAAGTCGCAAATAATTAATTGTCAAATCACTATTAAAAACTTCAATTATTTCATCATACTTATCAGTAGATCCATCATCGATTAAATAGATCTTCAAAAGATCACTATTTTTTTGACAGGTAATACTAGCTAGTGTTTTAGATAGAGTTTTTGCAGAATTATAACAAGGAATAATAATATCAATCATCAGTAAACTCCTCTACTTTCTTGATAAATTCATCAAAGGTATACTTTTGCCAGATAAAGCGTGATAAATCAATCTTTCCAACCAATGCCGCATCAACTTCCTCTTCGATTTCTTTCTCTTCTTCCAAAGATAAATTATTGGCATAATCTCTATAATGACTAACTAATTTTTTAAACCAAATTAAAAGTTTTTCACTGTTATCTTCGCCTTCATAATTCAAATAATAGTAGTATAACTTCAATAAATTTTTATATATGACTATCGATAATAATTTTTGATCAGCTTTTTTATTCTGTTCAACGGCCCAAACAATGTTATCACAAAATTCTTCTAGGCCACTAAAAGAATAGGCATAATCATTTTTCCTAGTAATAGAGGAAGCATTATAACACCAAGTATAAGTTACATCATCGACATATTTAATTTTAGGATTGTTTAAAAAACAAAAATTATTAAACCCCACATCTTCATTCGCTCTACTGTCGTTAAAATGAATGTTATAACGTTTTAGAAAAGAACGACGAAAAATTTTACCGTGTAACCAAACGTCATCTCTCGTGTGCTTGTAATAATCTTTTGCACTTTCCTCTAAAAAGTCTGATATGAAGATGTCGAAATCACTACCACAAATGTTATCGTAGAGAATTTTTAAAGACTGTGAATTAAAAAACATATCATCACTGTCGATGAAGACGACAAATTCACTATCAGAATTTTCTAGACCAACATTTCTAGCAACACCTGGTCCCTTATTGGTATCTAACCTAATTATTTTTAAATCTAATAAACCTTTAAATTTATCATACAGATAATCGTAATTATCTAGAGAGCAATCATCAATAATATAGACTTTAACTTGATCTTTGATATCTTGAAGAAGAATGCTAAACAACGTTTTAGTAATGAACTGATGACTATTATAGGCCGGAATTATTACATCTATTTTTTTACTATCGGAATTCATATGGCAACTATTCTCTATTTATGACTGAATAATATACTTCGTCTTCCCAACTACCATCAACTTTATTGATATGTCTTTCTTTTAAAGTAGCTTCATACTGCATTCCGGCTTTCGTCATTACTTTTCCACTAGCGGGATTACTACTGTAATGAACCGCTTGAACGACATGAAACTTACAATCACTAATTAAATAATCGATAACTCTTTTTAACGCTTCCGTAGCGTATCCCCTATTCCAATGTTTGGAACTGTAACAATATCCTATTTCACAATTTCTATTTTTTTTACTACATTTAACTAAACTGATACTACCAATTACTTCATGAGTATCTTTTATCTCTACTATCCAGTTATAACTATCATCATCGTATTCCTTAATCCGGGCACTAACTAATTCTCTAGTTTCATCAATACTCTTATGGATTGGCCAATCGACATATTGATTAACTTCTTCATCAGTAGCCCAAGAATTATACATAACTTCGACATCATCTAAAGTAAATCTTCTAAGTATTAGCCTATCAGTCGTCAGTTCTCTAGTTCCTAAATCATTCATCATTCTAGTCCTCCCAATTCTTTTAACCATTCTTCGACTAGTGATGGGGCATCAGTAATGTCATCACGGTTTATGGCCAAGGCATTTTCTACTACCATAGCATTCTCAGCTTCTTCTTTAATAGCTTGAACAGTACCAGCTATTCCACTTCCACCATTAGTAGAAAAAGGAATGATGGTTTTATCAGTAAAATCATATAGATCTAAAAACGTATACAAAATTTGAGGCATATCACTCCACCAAATTGGGTATCCCAAGTAAATCGTATCGTATTGATCAAAATTAGCTATTTTATTTTTTATTGCTGGTCGCAAATCTCTTTTCTGTTCATCTTTAGCAAGGTCTATTAATTGTTGATGATCAACGGGATAAGCTTTTTTAGCTTCGATGCGATATATATCACTTTCAGTGTATTCACTTATTAATTGAGCTACATACTGAGTATTTCCTAAGACTTCATCACCTATTACCACAGTACTGTTCTCTTCTTCTTCAGTCATATCATCTTTTTTATCAGTTTCGGGTTGTGAGAAATAGACAACTAATGACTTACTACCATTGGTATCAATTTTCACTTCATCATTGGG
>CANRCI010000056.1 GCA_947629075.1 uncultured Bacilli bacterium
CTCGTAGTAAGCCTTCCCGACGATGGCGCCCTCGCATCAGCACGGTACCATCCTAATTGGATCTTAATTTCGATAACGGTCTAACCGAAAGACTCCAAAGTAGCTTTCTAGTAACTAGCTCACTAAGTTCCACCATACCTTAGCTCTCTATAAAGTATCATTACTATACTCATCTTTTTCAACGTCTTTTATTATTTAATTTATTCGTTCCATAATCTCATATTTTTCATCAAAGAATTGAATGATTACTTTACAACATGAGATAACTGGCGTTGCTAAAATCATACCCAGTATACCAAAGAAATGACCAAATAGCAATAGTCCCATAATAATGGTAACCGGATGTAATTTCATCGTTTTACTCATAATCGTCGGTGTTAAGAAATAACTTTCGATAAGTTGACAAACGAGAACGGATATTAGACATCCTAAACCAACACTAGGTGAAATGGTAAATCCCACAACCACTGCTGGAATTCCTCCGATATATGGTCCAAAATATGGAATGATATTGGTAACTGCACAGAATAGTCCAAAGACTAATGGTGCTTTCATACCGGCAATACTAAGTCCAATACTCTGACAAATAAATAGACATAACATAACTAAAAGTGTTCCCTGAACATAATTCTTTAACATTTTGTTTAAGCGATCTGTTAAAGTAATCGTATCTTGGTGATGTCTCTTAGGAAGGAAAGTCAATAAGTGTTCTCTTACACTGTTGAAATCTAGTAACATGTAGAAACCAATAAATAGTCCAAAGAAAATGTTTAAACCACTATCGACAACAATTTTTAATATTTTAAAGACGGTTGCTGGCACATCAGTTGTCACTGAATGAAGAATCGTATCAAATACAGAATACGTTTCACTCTCTAATACTTCAAGACTTAAATCGTAGTCATTGGCAATATTTACAAGAATATTATCGACACTAGAACGCAAATTTTCAATCGTGGCTGGAGCTTGAGTTACTATTTCTCTAATTTGTGAAGTAAGAGCTGGCATCATCAAGTTACATACAATAAGTCCGCCACCCAAGAAAACAACATAGACTAAAGCAGCTCCCAAAATTCTCTTTACTCCCTTTTTCTGAAGCATAGTAACAATCGGATCGAACAACCAAGCAATGACAATTCCGATAAACAATGGAACAATAATTCCTAGAATCGAAATTACTATTTGGAACAATTTCCATTCTTTAAAAATATATGTAATTAGAACGATAAAAGCTAAAATGCTAACATAGTACAAAAGACGCATAAAATTTCGACTAAGCTTTATCAATTCATTTAAATTGCGGTATTGAATTTTATCCGTAGGTTTTTTATTATTTAACATATCTCTACCTCTTCTCTACTATAATATAACATATTAGCAAAATAAATTGTTATTTTTTTATTAAATTTTATAATTATTGACATTTTCTCCAATATAAAAGATCGAGAGTTAAATCTCGATCTTCAATTACATCATATTTTCAATATTCTCGCTAGCAGCGTGTTCCATCTTTCTTATATTTCTCATTATATCTTTTTCAAAATCAGGGTTATATTTTTTATACATATGATACATTCCATATCCTACCGCACCCATCGCTGCCATCATCATCATTTTCTTCATAATATCACCTCGAATCAAAAATATGACCATACTTAAGTACATTAATATTATGATAGAAAACTATTTATTTATACATTATTTTACAAGTTCAACTGATGTGAAATAATATGAACCATTACTAATCGTAAATGTATATTTATAAGTATCTAATTTATCGTAGTAATTAGATAAGTCACATGCTGCTTTATCAGGACAAGTAAATCCTTCAGCAAGTGGCGTTGCTTTATCGACTTTCGTATAAACTACTCCATCTTCAGCAATATAAGCAGGTGCTACATAAAGTTCAAGTGTTGTCTCAGTAGTAACGGAATTTTTAACTTTTGTAATTACACTATCAGTATTAGTAGCAGTTGGAATATTAGCCGTTAAAACTAAATTTCCATCAGCACCTTTAGTAAGAATTCCGGCAATATCTTCATATTGATAAGTAGCATTAGGTCCAAATACTTCAACGAATGAACTATTTAAAGTAGCTTCTTCTAATACGTAATTTCCTTCAGCATTTTGATTTAATTGTGTTAGGTCTAAATTTTTAACGGCTAGAGCTAATTTAACTTTATTCTGCATTGTTGCAACATCTAATTTATCTTGAGCATAATAATAATTCATATTATTTAAATTATTAGTGCTGTCGACATATGATGGTACTTCCAATCTCAATAGAAGAGTATCAGCATTTTCATTAATCGTTGCGTCGTAATTGACAGTTGGAGTATTTTCGGTATTTTCGTTTGGCGTTGTCTCCTGCTCTTCGGTATCATTTTCATTATTGTTAGCAGGTGTTTCTTCTTTCATCATCGGTAAAACGTAGAAAACGACTACTGCTGCTAAAACGACGATTAACAACAACATAACAATTAGTCTAGTTTTGTTAGCTTTTGGCTTTTCACCAATTGTACCATCAGCATTTACTTTAACTTCATCACCTGATGTTGTTGCTGGTTGGGCTTCCGTAGTAGCTGGAGCGGGCGTACTTGCTGGTTGAGCTGGTGCTACAGGAGTCTCACTAGCTGGCGCTGGTTGAGGTGTTGTTCCTGCTATTGCAGGGGCAGTAGGAGTTACAGTTGCAGGCTCACTAGGAGTTTCAGTAGCTGGTTGACTAGCTGGCTCTTCGATAACTAAAGTTTCCTCGGCTGGAGCAGTCTGTGGTGCTGGTGCTTCGGCTGGTGCTGGCTCAGTTTGAGGAGTGGTAGTAGTCTCTGTCTTAGGTGTTTCTTCAGGTTTAGCCTCCTCTACTTTAGGAGCTTCACTTTTTTCTTCATCAGCAAATAGGTCTTCGACTACGACTCCGTCTCCGACGCTTTTTTTATGTTCATCTTCTTTTTCTAATTCTTTATTCTCATCCATCTTATTATTCTCCTTTATATTATATATCGTACTAAAATTTTTATTATTTTTCAACCCAAATAATTAGATAAAGAAATTTATGCGATAATATTTGACAGTTCCATCAGTAAATGTAGTTTTGTAATATTCAAAATTATCTTTTGTCTTAAAGAGATATTCCATCTTACTAACATTATTAAGTTCTTCTAGAAGTTCACCACTTTCATTAATGATGTGATAATTATGGTCAAATATGTAGATACCACTCACACTGTTAACAGTACTAATTACCCGAGGAGCATCCCTATATTCACCAGATAAATCTTCACTTTTAATCTCTTTTTTCTTCTTTAAATCATAATATTTTACATCGTTATCACCACAGTAATAATTAACGATATCATGGTCACTAAAACCATTAAAGGTAATTGGATCATCAGAACAAGATAACTTCGTTACTTCTTTGCCCTTACTATCTAGTAATGTTACTGAATCATCACTAGTAGTATCAGCATAATAGTATTCACCTTTAGAAAAGTTATAATACCTAGTTAAAAAATAGTAAGCTGTCTCATGATAAGAGTTATCACTATCGATGACAACTAGGCGTTTTACGTTATCATTTATATAATAGAAATAATTTTGATCATTATGGATATCGTATCCGCCACCAAAACTGTTATCAGTCGCATCACGAAGATTATAATTACCATCAGTTTTATATTTGTACGCAATTATTTCTTTTTGATTTTTATCTAAGAGAGCTAACTTTTTATCTTTTAAGACCACATAATTATCGCCCACTTTTATAATACCATCGTATTTAAAAGGAACTATCTCTTTACCAGATGCGTCGATAACGCCGTACTTATTATCCTTTTTAGCATATAAAATACTATCAGTAACAGTAACTAAATCATCGTACTTAAAATCGATTTTTAATTTACCATCATAACTCATCAAACCATATTTTTTATTTTGGTCATTTTTTACAACTATATAATCTGAACTAAAACTAAAGACGGAACCAGATTCATCATTAGGTGCATTATTACCTACTATGTGCCAATTAGAATCTAAGGTAAGTGGTGTCAAAGTCGTTTTATCAACGATATTAATTTTGCCATCATTGTAAAGAGTGATATGTGATTTAGCATTACCAGTTACTAAATTAAGTTGCCCAGTAAATTCTTTTTTTTCACCCGTTTTGATGTTATATATGACACTTGTATTTTTATCCTCATCATTTATTAAAGCATAATCTTCATCGACGAATTGACCAACGGAAAAACTATTCTCAAAAAACTTTACTGCGATATAACGACTATCGGGATCACTAGAATCTTTATACATCTTAATTTCGTCACTAGACTTTAACTCTGCTACTACTTTAGTATTTCTCTTTAAATAATAAATTATACTGTCATCCACATCACTGATACTTATGTAATATCCATCATAAAAACTAGACGCTACGATATCATTACCAGAATTCACTTCGACATTGTTAATAGATTCCACTTTCGGAAGTTCACTAACCTCTTCAAATCTCTTAATCTTTTCATGTCTTTCATATGGCTCATCTTTTTTAGGTGCTAAAACCAAAAAATAAACACCAACCGCAATGACAGCTATTCCCAAGATAACTAAAACTACACCAATTATCTTTTTTACTTTATTCATTATCTTTTCTCCCTTTTACTCTTTTTATCAATTTATCTTTTAAAGTAGTACGTCTAGAATCAGATTCATTATTCAGTGACGCTCTTAAAAGAGCATTGTAATCACCGACGATAAACAATTCTTTTTTACTACGCGTTATCCCCGTATAGTAAAGTTTACGATATAACATTTTGGAATAACCGGAAACAACCGGAATAATTACAGTTTTAAACTCACTACCTTGCGATTTATGAATACTAATCGCATAACCATGTTTAAATTTTGAAAAATTACTAGGAGTAAACTTTACCAAATTACCATCGAAATCAATAATGATCTCTTTCTTATCAATACTGTGAATAATTCCGATATCGCCATTAAAGATATTTTCTTCTGGCATATTCGAAAGCTGTAAAACTTTATCATGTTCACGATAAATTATATCACCTATTTTAATTTCTTTTTTATTTTTATCGTGCGGATTGAAAATTTCTTGCGCTATTTTATTAATATTGTCAATTCCATTTAACGTTTTATACATCGGAACTAAAATCTGAAAATCTTTGTAGTCAGCTTTTTTATAACTGTTGCACAACTTTTCAATGCGCTTTAATACCTTTTCATCGCTCTCTTCATAAAGAGTAAGATCACTACCTTTGTTAAAAATCGTCTTATCCAATTTCCCATCATTGAATTCATATGCTAAATTGATGATATTACTACCCTCTTTTTGACGATATAGTTGGCGTAACTTAACAGAATTTACTACTTCACTTTCGATTAAGTCTTTTAATACTTGTCCAACTCCAACACTGGGAAGTTGATTGTAGTCACCAACGATGATCAGTTTAGTATCCGTTTTTAGACCTTTTAAAAGACTGGCGAATAATTTTAGATCAATCATACTACTCTCGTCGATGATGACGAGTTCTTTTTTACTGCGATTGAATTCATTAATTTGAAAAGCATTGGTATCTTTATTCCATTTTAAGAAACGGTGGATTGTCGAAGAAGGACAGATGGCCTTCTCACTAAGACGTTTACTAGCTCTCCCAGTCGGAGCTAAAAGAGCAATTTTTTCTACTAACTCCTCAAATTTCAGTTTATTCATATCTTGATATAGATCAATGATTGCCTTGATAATAGTCGTTTTACCAGTACCAGGACCACCAGTTATTATCAATATATCGTTTAAAAAAGATGATCTAATCGCCTTTAATTGGTCATCGTTATAAGCGATATCTAGCTCTGTCTCTGAAGCAGCAATTTTTTTATTAATCTTAGTCAACAACTTCTTCTGTTCTTCTTTAGTGTAACCCTTTTTATTAACTAGATACTTAATTCTTCTTACGACATAATCTTCGTCATCATACAAGTCTTTTAAATAAAATCTCTCTTCTTCGTTGACTAATTTACCATCTTTAATCAATTCTTCTAGCGTCTTTACAAATTGTTCTTTTTCGATTTCTAGTTTCAAAAGCCGATTAGTATAAGTATATATTTCATTTATTTTTAAATAGACGTCACCACTCAGATTGCACAATTCATCCATCGTATAGAGAATGCCACTTTTAACGCGTCTCGTATCATCTCTTTCGTAGTCGTGTTTTAAGGCAATGCTGTCAATCTTTTTAAACGTTATATCGTTTATCTCATCGCATATCTGATACAAATTATTACTGATTACATTAGAAGTTAACGAGCGATAGCGGTTGTAGATAATCATACTTTCACGAGTAGTAAATCCCAAATCGTTTAGTTCAATCAAAGTCTGATAACTGGATTCATAATTTTCTAGCGTATCGTGAATCAAGTCAGCTTGTTTTTTGGTAATAGATGGCACTAAAAGCAGATTATCCGGATTTTCTAAAATGATATTCAACGTCTCTTTTCCTAAAACATCGACAATCTTTTGGGCCTTTTTCTCGCCCAATCCTTTGAATAGACCACTCGCCAAGAATTCGACGATGGCATCTTTTTCTTCCGGTTTACATCTCTCATAACTTTCAGTACTGAACTGTTCACCATATTTGGGATGAATGACAAAATTACCCCTTAATATGTAAGTATCCAATTCATTAAGTTCGTGGAAGTAACCGGTAAAAGTTATTGTTCTTCCTACAAAATCCGCATTCTCAGGATCAGTTTCTAGCACTTTAAAAAGACCTACAGTATAACCATTTTCGCCAGTAAACAAACTCCTTCTATAACTTCCTTTTATATATTGCACATTATCACCATCCGCAAGTTAAGATATCAAGCCATTACAATCCATGTCCTTAAACAAATTCTTAACCTTTAAATCATTTCTTCTCTCTTTATATATGTAGTGATACTCACTACCGATTAAAGCATTGGGATATCCTTTTTTCAAGTTGTTACAAGTCGTAAAATCTAAAGTGTATACAGAATCAAAAATCTTTACTTTAGAACTACTATCCAAAGATGTATAGAATATCTTTACGATATCATTATCGATTTCAAAGAAGTCACTCGGTTTAAAACTTTCCCAACTGTTCATCTTACCCAAGTGCATTACCACTCCATCTATTGTAACAGTTCGATAAACTTCTTCTATCTCACCATTATTATTAAATATATAAAGGCTCTTTTCCTCACCGTTATTAGTCAAAACAAATAGTAAATTATCGAATAAGACAACTTGCTTTAAAATCGTTTCATGCGTAGTAAAGATTGTCTTATCATTGAGATCAATCGAATCGATGTTATAAGTTATACGATAAGTATTATTATTAATCGTCACTTTCTGACTACGAGATAGTGTAGCATCATCGTATAGATCAATCGTTTTAAAGACCTCTTCACGTGGAATAGATGCATCATCAGACGGCTTCTTCTCCTCTTCAGTATTATAAAAAATTATATATGAACCAATTATTGCTAAAATTAAAAGCAAACAATATTTTATGATATCTCTCTTCATATTATCACCAAATTAATTATAACATATATTTTCTATTTATAGGGTAATAGTAGTAGCAAAATTCTAAAAAACTAATACACTATACTAGAAATTATATAAAGGAGGAAAATATATGTATTATTTTGGTGGTTCAAACAGTTGTTGTTCTGGTCCTAATTTTCAAAATTTTGCATACCCTTATCCATATTATGGTTGGTCAAACAATCAAAATGGGTCTAATTATGCTATAATTTTAGTATTATTTATTTTATTAGTTATCGTAATCGGTTCTAGAATATCTCATTAATGAAAAAGGAAGTAATTCCTTTTTTTACTTCTTTCGATATTTAGTCTAGTAAACTTTAACGATTTGTGTTAAAATAACGAAAGAAGAAGTGGTGATAATAGTGTTGCGCAATAAAGATATATTAGATGAGAAAGATAAGAGACTTAGAACAGTCAGTAAAGAAATAAAATTTCCTCTTTCTCAAAAAGATAGAAAAACGATTGATGATATGATCGAATACTTAACTAATAGTCAGATAGAAGAACTATGTGAAAAATATAATTTAAGACCAGGAATGGGGATGGCGGCGATCCAATTGGGAATACCAAAAAGATTTTTTGTTGTCGTTCACGAATATGAAGAACAAAAATTCAAAAATTATGTAATTATCAATCCTAAAATAACTAGTAGTTCTAAAGAAAAAATATATGTCGAGGAAGGTGAAGGTTGTCTCAGTGTCAATCGTCCGGTCGAAGGAATCATTCCTCGATGTGCTAGAATTACTATGGAGGGTTTTGATATCGATGGTAACCCTATTAAATATCGCGTTCGCGAAGAAGTAGCCATTGCTTTTCAACACGAATTAGATCACTTAAACGGAATTTTATTCGTCGA
>CANRCI010000057.1 GCA_947629075.1 uncultured Bacilli bacterium
ATGAGTATTTACTATACGGTATAACATATTATTAATTTCAACAAGTTCTCCTGGAGTTCTTGTATTTATTAGATCCCCTTCTTCAGCTGCTTGTATATCATCTAATAAAACAAAGGGATCATCTTTTGTTCCTTCACCTTTAAATTTTACATCGGCTCGTAAAACTACCATAGGTCGGACTCCAAAAGCGTTATTTGGCACTTGCCATCCTGTTATTGATCCGTCAGAACGAATTCCAGAAACAGTTTTAGGAATTTCATTCCCTGGATCAGAATATGATGATAACCACCAACTATGTCCAAGATTTAAAAAACTATTTTCTTTATAACTGGCAGTCTTGTTAAATTCGTAAGGATTCATTAAACCAACGGAGGCTTTTATTTGCTGAAGCGGAGCAACATAGCACCAATCATACCTATTTGATATCTCCCAAGTAGCATTTGTTACCAATATATCGTCATGATTATATAAAGTATCTAAAAAATCTTCATTTAACCATTGTTTCATATATGAGTTATCAAATAATCCATTTTCACCAAAGTTTATAGCAGATAAAATATTTTCCGAAATCATTTTTACTGATCCATCACTTAATATTTCTGTTATTCTCCACATATAACCTGAATACCAAACATAATTAAAATTAAGACATTGATCAGTTCCTACTAAATATTTGTGATAAGGTGGTATAGTATCTTTATATCCATCCATATCACATTGGAAATCAGTTACAACAAGCTGGAGCTCTTCGTTCCCAAGAGTGCAAGTTTTACCATTAGCAAGTTCCATAACCTTATCCGCTAAAGTTCTATATTGAACAATGACATTACCCAAAACATTTTCGACCGTTAAAAGATTATTGGCATATCGAAACTCCGTATTAACATTGTTAACAAAAACTTTAATATCTTTTTGTAAAATATCACTTGGGAATCTAACTTCTAAATTATCACCTTCTAAAATTTCTTTCGGATAACTACTTGTACTAATTAAAAAGTTAGTATAAGTTACTTTGTGAAATGGTCGAAAATCAAAATTAAGTGTTATGTCGTACTGTGATTTATCAACATTATATTTATTATCTTTATATTTTATCGTAATATAAATGTATTTTTGAATTCCTGATTTACAAGATGTATTAACACATATTTTATCCTTTAAAGAATATCCATCACCTAGTTCATAGTCCAACTCTTCTGGTAAACCAGTTATTTTTAAAATTCCCATCTCCACATTACCTAAATTAGTAATTTGTACTCGATATGTGACAGTTGAATTCTCTTTAGGCAACACTATTCCTGTACTAAAATTTTTAACGTTATATTCTTCCCAACTAGAAGATCCTTCATTAGAGGTTTTATCAACACTGACACCTGTAACTCTTATATCTTTTTTTATTCTAACAACCGCAGCTATGTCATCAATATTTAAAGTTCGTGAAAATATGGAATAACCAACCGAAATCATAAGCACCAAAAAAACTAATAGCGTTGTTGTTAATGCATAAATATACTTTTTTTCGCTATTAATTTTATTTTTTTTCATTATTTACCCTCCATATCAACTGCTTTCAATTGAAGAAGATAAACGTCATTATTATTTTTTACATATAAATAACACTTTTGATGTTTAGTAACTTCATAATATATTATTGGTGCTTGTAAATTGTCATGAACATCTAGTAATTCTTCGAATCTTTCTGTTTTAATTACATTGCTATTAGAAAAATCGACTAATGTTTTACTTTCGACGATTAAACGATCATATTCAGTCAATATTTTTTTAACATATTTATCATAAGCACTACTTTTAATATGTAATAATCTTAATAATTTAAGCGTTTTAAATAAGAAATAAATAGTTATCAAAGATGCAATTATCAATAATATCAAAGAATCATTTGCCAATATTTTCCAACCTTTATTGACTAATGTCTGACTAGTTGGTGAAATAGAAACATCTTCGATGTCGATAGTAATTGATCTTTTAGATAATGGAATAGTAACTGATATTTCTTTATCATCGTTAAGCTTTATGTCATTTTCGTTTTCACTATTTTGTTTATGAACAATTAGAGAAACTTTAAAATAACTTACTGTATCTAGTCCATTACTGTTTTTAAAATTATTCGCAATCGTATTGTATTTATCATAATCTAAAGAAATAGTCTCGTTAATCTTTGCATTTTTATCGTTTTCTATTTTCTTAACTTTATTATTTAACAGATTGTATTTCTTACTATAGAAGACATTTTTACCATCACTATCAAATATTAGTAATTCTCCGACAATATTATAATCGAAATCAATATTACTATTCTTTTCAATATCAAAATTGTAATCATAATCTATCTCGATTTTATCGATCAAACTAGTAACATAGGCATATTTATTATCATTTAAGTCTTTTTTACCCAAATATTTAAGACCTGGAAAAGAATCATTTTCTTTTAGGAATACTCGATAATCAGCTACTCCATTTTCTGTATAAGTAATCTTTTGCTCTTTTTGATATTGGATAGAATAGCTAAAAAGCAGAGCAACTATTAAAAGACATAAAAGAAATATAAAAGCATTGACAATTAGTCTAGTGTTGTAACTTACATATCTTTTATGTTTCTTTTTAACCTCAAAGCTTGTCTTCTCTTTTTTTAAATTATCTGTTTTCCTATCTAAATTCTTTTTTACATCTGAACTAGTTTTATGTTTTTTCTTTACATTCTTGCTTTCTGTTTTATAATTTTTAGAATTCGACGTCTTTTTTTCAGATTTCTTCATAATAGTACCCTCTTTTCTATAATTCATTTAATAATACTGTTGGCAATCCAAGATATGGAACTTTAACATTGACTATTCCCACAATCATATCTTCAGTAATTGGATAGCCATCTTCTATTTCATTGGCATCACCTTTAGTATAAAAATAGTCTTCCCCATCTACTTCTAATTTATTAATAAGACGGTGGACAATTAAGATATCACCATATTTGTAAGCAATAATTTGACCTAATTTTAAATCTTTAACACCATCAATCTTTTCAATTATGACAACGTCACCCTTTTGAATTTCAGGGTTCATCGAATCACTAGCAATTGCTACGGCATAATAATGAAAATATCCAGATGTCATATAAACTAAAAAGACAATTATAATTCCCGGTAAAACAAGTGATCCGATTCGACGTTTATTTTGATCCTGGGTTGGTATCTCTCGCTTGTCTCTTTTTAAAAGTACATTGATACGATAAGCGAGAATAACAGGAACTAGTAGTCTTATCACAGATTCAACATATTCATTAGGATTAGGAATAATTGGTAATATATAAGGGAATAATTGAATAGCTAATTGATATAAAATAGCAGGTTTATAACCGACTTTATAAGTGATAAAAGAACAAGCAATATTAGTACTAATAGCTGGTAAAAAAGTAAGTGCTACAAAGAGGAAAACATCATAGTTATTGACGAAGTGATTATAGTAAATACTGTTAGTAATATCTAATAAAACAAATAATGTAACAGTTGTAATAATTAATAATTTATTCCCTTGCGACTTTACAATCATCATATAACGCAATATTTCTTTTAAACATATGGTAATTACTAGGGGAATTATATAATTAAAAATTCCATATAAAGAATAATAACTTGGTGTTCTAACATAAGTAACGATAAAACCTAATATGTAATAGAAGAAAAAGAAAAGTAACAAGAAGATAACTACCTCTAGTAGTATATCTTTAGTATAACGATGTCTATCTTTTTCAAAACCTAAAAAAAGCTTAAAAATTAGGAGTAATCCTGATAAAAAAAATACTAATTTATATCCTGTTAATATACTTGATACAAAACTATTTAAAAGTAAAATAATGAAAATGATAATTTGAAAAATTAGTAGCCGTCTATAACCTATTTTCATATTTATCCTCCTAAATAGTCTTGTGCAAATATATTAGAGCACAATAAATACAGTAATTTACCATGCCTAATATATTAGTTACTTTCATCAGTTGTACTATATAATAATGTTATGTTACCAAAATCAACTGTAAAGTCACCATCAGCTCGAGTAGCATCAGTTTTGTATTCAATTTTCACTATAACTTTTTCAGATTTTCCTTTGCCAAGCTTATGACCTTTAATAGGTGTTTGATTGTTTGTTGTAGAAAAGTGATTATTTTCCTCTTCATCTTCATTATTTACATCAACTGTTACTTCAAATCCACTACATGCTTCTTCTACGAGTGTCTTTGTAGTTCCCACTCCTGCAGTACATTTAGCAAAACTACCACCATCATTAGCATTGGCATAAGTTACAGACTTCAGAAACGCATCATAATCTCCATCATTATGTACGTAGAATTCATATGTAACGTTTTGCCCTGGAGTTGTAAAAGTACCTTTAAGATTAGAAATTGTATTATCAGAATCAATATTAGCATTTTCACCACTAGCGCCACCAACTCCACCGGCTTTTGCTTGAATTGGATTTTTTTCTACTTGTCCAGAACTAGATGAAAATTTAACACTAAAACTATCAGTAGGGTTTACTTTAGCTCCTGATGATATTTGTAAATTTTTGGTAAATGCTGCAAAACCTAATGACAAGCCAATAATGGCTACTACTAATGCAACAACCGCTATAATTTTTGTTCCTCTATCATGCTCCATTATTTCATCTCCTTTATGTTATTATATCTACATAAATTGTACCCCCCCCCGGACGATTATGTCAACATATTATGTAAAAAGTAATGTCAAACTAAAACAAATTATCACCGATGAATCAATTGTTTTTTTATCAAAATAGACATCTTGAAACTAATTTATATCTTACTCAACTACGTATTTTATTTTCAAAAAGGACTAAAGTACAAATAGCGTTCTTTAGTCCTTTTTCTTTTACTAATTTCATTTGGACAATTAATTTTTTTACAATACAATCATTCTATACTTGATGTCTTATTTATTTCATCAATAATTGACTTACCATGTGTTTTAAGTTTTATCGGAGATAGTATATTAGCTCTTTGCAATTCTTCAATTGTTTTAGGTCTTATTTCAACTAATTTATTTAACTCCTCATTGGTAAAGACATAATATGCTGGTAAATTCATTTCATTAGATCTAGTCTTTCGTAATTCAATTAACCTATCTTTTAAATCATCACCCGCGGACACGTTTATATTATTACCATATTTTTCTTTATAATACTCATAATAATCGATTTCTTCTTTGAAAGATAAATCTATATAAGATTGAGCCATTTTTTCCATGTTTTTTCTCGATTCTAAATAGTCATCACTATCTCGATTTTTTAAATCATATTCAATCTGTCTTACTAGAGCATCTGCTCTTAATATTTTGTATTTCATATCTTTAGGAGCTCTACTCGTATTTAAAATAGTTTCTGGATTAGCTGCCACTACTAGAACTCTTCTATAATAATTAAATTTATTTGAACCGAGTAACTTAGTTACGGTAGATGTTTGACTTTCCCATATTTTTCTAATGACTTCTCTTTGCGCTTCAACTTGTCTTAACGGAGAATACATTCCCTTTTTTATTTTCTTACCGTTAACAGTAAATTCTCTTATAAAATCTCCTTTATCAGTTACAGTAATATTTCCCACCAAATTTTTACATTCAATATAATAAATGTATACAGGTGTAATTACTATATAATCGATTTGAGCAACTAAATCTTCATATTTAAGTTTGATATCTCTTAATACATACATTCCAATATGAGCTTTTTTTAATTGATAAGATATCTCATTTTCTCCATCTAAACCTTTTTTAACGATGTATAATTCACTTAAAAGATCGTTATTATTTGAATATTCTTCACTTAACTTTTTTAAAGCATCGTATCTTTTTTGTAAATCGCTATCTTCTTTATAAAAAACAGTATCTTTAAATCTAAGTGCATCAATTGCGTTATCTATTAATTCCATATATTCACCCCAATTATTACAGTATATAAAGTTTTATTTTCGTTCTCATAATTTTATCCAATATCTTCTCGTAATAATTTTTTCAAAGACATCAAATAAGCTTCTCTATATTGATCTAAATATTTTTCATCCGCATCAATAAGTTTAATCATAGTTACCTCTTTTCATTTATTCAATTATAACATACTTTCAAATAAAAAAACTAAGATTACGACTTGGTAAGTCATCTTAGTTTTTTAATTATTTATTTTATAGTGATTTTTGATCATCTAGTTTTTTATCTAATTTATCACAAAAATCTACTTCATCACTATTTTCGATTGTCCATCCCATATTTTTAGCAAAATCTACGATTAAATCGAGTTTTTGTTGGTATTCTTCTTGAGCTAATTCGGGAAATTCAATTTTAAATTCTTCAATATTGTCAAGTGGTAGTCCAATGCCTACTACTTTATCAAAAGGTATCGATCCATGGCTACGCCATTCATCAACTAAGTTAGTATATTGGCTAGATGTTTTTTCCGCATCAATATCTGGAGAAATGATAAAAAGAAAACAGTGGTCAATCCACCCTCCTCGAGCTGAATTTGACAATGCTTTTTCGCCGTGATAGTCATATTCTGGATTTTTCTTATATAAACACACATGATTAAAGTCTTGCTTTGAATCTCGATGGCAATATTCTTCCCAAAGTTCCTGACGTGCTTTTAATTTACCTGATTTTAATACTTCTATAACATGGTCTAAACTTTCTTCATCTACTCCATCAGCAACACCATGATAAAAATAACCCATTAACATCAACTCCATAAAAAGTATACCACAAGACAAAAGAAAACTCCATCTTACGATGAAGTTATTCTACATTTTCAACTGAGATCATTTATTACTCTCTAGCCACCCGGAAGCAAGAAACATTTTCACACCTTTTCAAATATAGTATGAATATATTATATTTTTTATGAAAACGTCAAATAGTATAGGATGTTAAATATTTTCAAATTTATTTGAAAAATCAAAAAATGTGATAAAAAGCACAAAAATAATAACCTTATTAATAAAATTCATGTTTATTACACAATACTAAAAAAGGCTAAGATTACGACTTAGTAAGTCATCTTAGTCTTTTAGTTATTTTATTTATTATTTATTGCAGCTTGCGCAGCAGCAAGGCGTGCTATTGGAACACGGAACGGACTGCATGATACATAAGTAAGTCCTAGTTTGTGGCAGAATTCAATGCTTGATGGTTCTCCACCATGTTCTCCACAAATTCCAAGTTTGATATCACTTCTTACACTCTTACCTTTGTTAACAGCAATCTTCATAAGTTCACCAACACCTTCTTGGTCAACTTTAGCAAATGGATCTGATTCGAAAATTTGCTTTTTGTAGTAATCCTCTAGGAACTTACCAGCATCATCTCTTGAGAATCCATAAGTCATTTGTGTTAAATCGTTAGTTCCAAATGAGAAGAACTCTGCTTCTTCAGCTATCTTATCAGCAGTTAATGCAGCACGAGGGATTTCAATCATAGTACCAACTTTGTACTTGATATCCAATCCAGATTCTTTAATCAATTTATCAGCTTCTTCAACTACTACAGATTTAACATATTTAAGTTCTTTAACATCACCAACAAGTGGGATCATAATTTCAGGTTCAACATCGATACCGTCTTTCTTAACCTTAATAGCTGCTTCAATTACAGCACGAGTTTGCATTCTAGCAATCTCTGGATAAGTTACTGCAAGACGACATCCACGGTGTCCCATCATTGGGTTAAACTCTTTTAATGATTCAACTCTTGCCTTCAAAGCTTCAAAACTCATTCCTAAACTTTCAGCAAGTGGTTTAATCTCTTCATCAGTATGTGGTAAGAATTCATGTAGAGGTGGATCTAAGAAACGGATAGTTACTCCTTTTCCTTCCATTACTCTAAACAATCCTTCAAAGTCATCTCTTTGATATGGAAGAATTTTCTCTAATGCTTCTTCACGTGCTTCAACTGTTTCAGCAGTAATCATACGACGGAAGTTAAAAATTCTTTCTTCTTCAAAGAACATGTGCTCAGTACGGCAAAGTCCGATACCTTCAGCCCCATAATGTAGAGCAACTTCAGCATCTTTTGGACTATCAGCATTAGCTCTTACTTTTAGAACACGTCTTTCATCAGCCCATGCCATAAATTTACCAAAGTCTCCAGCTATTTCTGGTTCAACAGTCTTAATCTTCTCACCATAAACATTACCAGTAGAACCGTCAAGACTTAACCAGTCACCTTCTTTATAAGTAGTTCCATCTTTAGTTGTAACTGTCTTATTTTCTTCATCGATTCTCAACTCACCACATCCGGCAACACAGCAAGTACCCATACCACGAGCAACAACTGCAGCATGTGATGTCATACCACCACGAACAGTTAAAATACCATGAGCAAGGTTCATACCTT
>CANRCI010000058.1 GCA_947629075.1 uncultured Bacilli bacterium
CAACACTTGCTCCACCAGTATAAGCAAATAAATTTAAAACTTTGATATCGCGTTTACTATCTCTAATCTTTTTCATCATAAAATCCCAATTGATTGCTTGTTCAGGAAAAAGACCAGTATGTTTAAATCCCATCTGTTTGATATTAAAAGTTAAATCTTTATAGTTTATCGTCCAACTTTTAGGTACTCTTCCAATATTTTCCCATGCTCCACCACCTTTATTACTGCGATGGTAATGAGCATCAATATCATCATACTTACTTCGTAAATCACCAGTATTCCAAATTATCTGTGGATCTGGTCTAAGTAACTTAACATTTCCCCAACGCTCTAATTTTTCACCATTTGAAGCATCAATTATCTCGTAATCTCTCCACTCATCTGAAAGTAACATTTAAATCACCTAAACTAATTATATCATAAGAACCAAATTAAAAAGAAGATTACTAAACTAATCTTCTCTATTATCAAATTTACTCATTAAATATTGGAAAAGTTCATCAGATTTTTTCTTATCCATTTCTTTTTTATCTTTATAAGGATAATCAATTCCTAAAGCTTCATACTTTTCACTACCCAATTTATGATAAGGTAAAAATTCTATCTTCTCGACATATTTTATATCTTTGATAAATTCGTATAGTTGATCGATATATTCCTTATTATCCATAATTCCCGGTACTATTACTTGGCGAAGCCACAACTTTTTTTTCATCTTTTGAGCAACTTCTAAGAATTTTAAACTCTCCGCCATATCACCACCGGTTAAATCTTTATAACCTTCTTCTGTAATGTGTTTAATATCCAATATGACTAAATCAACATTCTCTAAAACTTCTTCATACTTACCGACACCGACTCCAGCGGTATCCAAAGCTATATGAATTTTCTCTTCTTTTAACAACTTACATACTTCGATTAGAAAATCAGCTTGTAACAATGGTTCACCACCTGAAAAGGTAACGCCACCACGATTCTTTTTAAAGTATGGTTTAAATCTAATGATTTTTTCGACCAGTTGTTTTGGAGTATAATTTTCTTCTTCCATCTTCCACATTTCAGGATTATGACAATACTTACATCTAAGCTTACAACCGCTTAAGAAGACAACCGTTCTGATACCAGGACCATCTACTAGTCCAAATGATTCGATTGAATCTACTCTACCCTTAACCATTACATACTCTCATGGAAAGTTCTAGAAATGACTTCTTCTTGTTGTTTTCTCGTCAAACGATTGAATCTAACTGCGTATCCAGAAACACGAATAGTAAGAAGTGGATATTTTTCAGGATCTTCCATCGCTTCGATTAACATTTCTCTATTTAAAACGTTAACATTTAAATGATGGGCACCTTGTCCAAAATAACCATCCAATAAATTTACTAAATTATTAGTCTGATCTGCAAAATCTTTACCTAAAGCTGTCGGTACAATTGAGAAAGTATTAGATATACCATCACGACAACATTCGGCATAATCTAACTTAGCTACTGAATTTAAGGATGCTATCGCACCAGAAGAATCACGTCCATGCATTGGATTAGCACCAGGAGCAAAAGGTACTCCGGCTTTTCTACCATCTGGAGTTGATCCTGTCTTATTACCGTAGACAACATTTGAAGTAATAGTTAACACTGAAAGAGTTGGATGGGCATCGCGATAACACTTGTGAGATGATAATTCGTGATACATCTTATTAAGTATTTGTTTAGCGATGTTATCAACGCGATCATCATCATTTCCGTATTTAGGGAAATCACCTTCAATTTCGAAATCGACAGTAATTCCATCTTCACCACGAATTGGTTTAACATGTGCATACTTGATGGCTGACAACGAATCGGCTGCTACCGAAAGTCCGGCAACACCATAGGCCATCAATCTATTTACATCAGTATCGTGTAAAGCCATCTGTCCGGCTTCATAAGCATATTTATCATGCATATAATGAATGATATTCATCGCATCAGAATAAATTTCAGCGACTCGCTCAATCATCTTCCAATAAGCTTTCTTTACTTTGTGATAATCCAAATATTCATCACGCATAAATTCAAAGCCATCAATTACTTTTTCATGAGTCATCTCATCGTATCCACCATTGATCGAATAAAGAAGAGCTTTAACTAAATTACAACGAGCTCCGAAAAATTGCATATCTTTACCCACTCTCATAGCAGATACACAACAAGCAATCGCATAGTCATCACCATATATAGGACGCATCAAATCGTCATTTTCGTACTGGATAGCATCAGTCTTAATTGACATTTCAGCACAATACTTCTTATAGTTTTCAGGAAGTTTTTTACTCCATAAAACAGTCATGTTTGGTTCTGGAGCTGGATCCAAGTTAGTAAGGGTATGTAAAATTCTATATGAAGTTTTAGTTACCATATGATCACGATTCTTATTTAAACCGGCCATTGAACAAGTAACCCATGTTGGATCCCCGGAAAACAATTCATCATACTCTGGGGTACGCAAGTGTCTAACAATACGTAGTTTAATGACAAACTGATCGATCAATTCCTGGATTGATTCTTCAGTCTCAATTCCTTCTTTCAAATCTCTTTCAAAGTAGATATCCAAAAAGGCATCTACTCTTCCTAGACTCATCGCTGCTCCATTATTCTCTTTAACAGCAGCTAAATATCCAAAATATAACCATTGAACAGCTTCTCTAGAATTCTTAGCTGGTTTACTAATATCAAAACCATATCCTAAAGCCATATCTTTAATTTCTTGTAAAGCACGATATTGCATAGGGATTTCTTCACGACGTCTTATCAAATCGTCATTCATATCCCCAGTCAAATTCTTCCAATCTTTATTCTTTTCTTCCATCAAATAATCGACACCATAAAGCGCAATTCTTCGATAGTCACCGATTATACGCCCACGCCCATAAGCATCTGGGAGTCCAGTTAAAAGTCCGACGTGGCGGGCTTTTCTTATATCTTCAGTATAAGCATCGAACACTCCTTGGTTATGTGTCTTTCTAAATTGGTTAAAGTCTTTATCGATTACTGGATTTAATTTATATCCATAAGCATTTAAAGAACTGTATACCATACGAATACCACCATATGGATTAACTATTCTCTTTAATGGTTCATCAGTTTGAAGTCCGACAATAACTTCATTTGGTTGATCAATATAACCAGGTTTATAAGAATTTATTCCTGACACATGGTCAACATCGATATCTAAAACTCCTTTTTTCAATTCTTCTTTTAATAATTTTGAGCATTTGTTCCAAACTTTTTTAGTTTTTTCAGTTGATGGAACTAAAAAACTACTATCACCTTCATAAGGCTTATAGTTATGTTGAATAAAATCTCTAACATTAATCTCTTCACACCAAAGCCCATCGTGAAATCCTTTCCATTCTTCTCTCATTGGACATACCTCCTATATCTTATTACATTATTACGTAAATCATTTTACCACACATTGTAAATCTTTTTCTATAAATGGACAAAACTTTACATAGATTATTCTGTCCAAAAATGTCTTTATAATTATTAAAAATTACTTAATAAAGCTTCTCTTATTGAAGCACTTGTAAGTTTAACGCCACTTGTCTGTTTAGCATTTATACTATTAGCTATCTTAACAATTTCATCATTCCACTCTTCAGTTGGAATATTACTGTTATTAATGAACTTCATTGTCACATAACTATTACTATCTAACAAGACAAAATAAAATCGGCCAAATATTTTTCCTCCATCAATTGCTTGTGAATAATCGATGTAGTATAAATAATTCTTATCATCTTGCCCTTTCTCAATCCCAGGACTAAAACTTAATATTTCAAATTCTTCACCTTTAGCTTTATTTAAAATAAATTTCAGTTGTTGTTCAATCAATTCTCTAGTACCAATTTTATCAAGAGAACCACTCAAATTAAGCTTCTTGATATCCTTATAGATAATTATTCCATTACCATTCATGTTTTTATAAATAAAGCTCATCATTTCATCTTGATCCTCTAACAGACTCCATATCTTACTGTCATATGAGAAATCATACTGGTTAGTTTCAACCTTTTCAAAAGAATTATGGGTATGAGCGATAAAGATGACAAAACCTAAAACCACTAAAACTATTGATAGAGCTAATACGATATATAAATTAAAATCGAGATCGTTATCATTGTCTCTGATTGCTGTTTTCTGATCCACTTGCCAACCACATACCGGACACGATTTATCACTATCTTTCAGTTTTTGACCACACATCTTGCAATACATAAATCTCACCCTCTAGCCTAATAATACCACAACAATTATTTTTTTCATGAAAATAAAAAAAGATATTTAGTTTAGTTGACATTTAACTACACTAAACATCCATACCTATTTATTTTTCTTAACTTTTTTCTTAGAAGACTCACTATTTTCTTTTAATAAATCTCTAATTTCGGTTAGAAGGATTATTTCATCACTCTTGGATTCTTCAACTTTTTCTTTATCTTCCTTCTTTTCTTCATGTTTAACTTTTTCAAATAGACGATTGACTACTTTGACCATTACAAAAATACAAAAAGCAATGATCAAGAAATCGATGATATTCTGAATAAATGAACCATACATGATTCTTGAATCTTTAATCGTAATACTCAAATTAGAGAAATCGTGTCCACCGACAATAATACCAATTATTGGTGTCAAAATATCATTAACTAAAGAAGTTACTATTTTACTAAAAGCACCACCTATAATTACACCAACAGCTAAATCTAGCACATTCCCTCTCATTATAAATTTTTTAAATTCATCAATTTGTTTTTTCATAATACTTCTCCTTTTCTCAATCATATCACTTAAAAAAGACGAAAACAACTAAATGTTTTCATCTCTTATGACTTCAATAATATTGGCTTTTCTAATTTTTCTAGTAGCAAAATACATACTTACTATTATTATGGCAAAGACACCAATAATTGATAAGAACAAATACATAAATGGATAAGGAAGTACCTCATCACCAAATATGTTCGATATCGCCATTAGGAATATCAAAATATTAGAAATTAATTGCCCAAATATTAATGAATCGAATGCTAAAACACATCCCTCATACAATAATAATTTATTAAATCCTTTATTAGATAATCCAATGCTCTTCAAATTAGCGAATTCTCTTCTTCGCAAATTCATATTTGTATAAATCGTATTTACAACGTTAGATACTGCAATTAATATGATAAATCCCATAAAAGTATAGATAGCCAAAACTATAACATTACATATCAAAACGTCTTGATGAACTTCTTTTCGACCATTATTATTGTAATCTAACTCTTCGTATTTATCATCTAGAGCTGAAAGTTTTTTATCGAGTTCCATATACTGTTTTTCTGAATCTAGAAGAATGGCCTTACTAGTTCCCAAACTGTGATAAAGATGATTTTGAATATCGTAATATTTATCTTCACTTACAAAAATCGAATCATTGGTAGTAAGTCCAAAGTCGTATAAATTATCTTTATCCATAAAATAGATATTATCAAGAGTATAACTAGTATCCAAAGTATCGGCTTCAGGATTGTTATTGGCATACAAAGTTATTTGATCAACGTCTCGATATTTTTGAATCACTCTGTCTTCGACGTAATTACTATCCGACTTATCAATGTGATATTTACTTACGAATACTTCTTTATCAGTCTTGTAATATTTTTTTAATTTAGAATAATTGTGCTCATCTAATGCTATTACAAAGACAAACCTAGTATCGTCGTGAGAACGAATTTTACTTACATAATCATCAGTAAATACTCCTTCAGTAATAGGAATTTCGGCGAATGTCGACATATTTATCAAATAGTCATCAACTTCGGGATAAGAAAGTATTTCACGGATAATTTTTTCTGTATTTTTAGTCGGTTCGATACCTAGAGTAATCGGATACTTATCAAGAACTATATTATTTTTTATCTGATATACAAAGTAATTTACAAAGTTACCGATTATCATGAATAATACGACGCTTATGATAATGGATATCTTCGCACTTCGATATCTTTTGGAATCGCGTGAAACGTTATTACTAGCCATTACCCATTCAATGCCAAATAACTTTAATTTGAGATTGCTAGTCTTATGCTTTTTATTTTTAACTTTAAAATTTTTGTCCATCTTGATAGCAGCCATTGGACTTTGGCGACTTGCCCTGATAGCTGGAACTAGAGCTGATATAAAAATCATAATGAGTGAGAATATAAATGAGAAGAATATATATTCAGGATATATAGCAAAAACATATCCAAAATCGACACCGATGTCATGAATCATATTAAAAATAGCAGTTTGAGCTAAATAGATTGTAGAAATACTCAATACCATACCAATTGGTACAGTAATTAGAGCTATAACTAAAGCCTCTAAAAAGACTAATTTAAAAAGATCACTTTTTTTAGCTCCGACACTGCGCAAAATTCCAAACGATTTACTTCTCTCAGAAATCGAAATAGAAAAAGCATTGTAAATTGCTAATGAAGAAAATAATGCCAATACTCCTAAAGCAATTGAAAGCCAAAGATGAGCTCTATTCGAAAACTCATCACTTCCAACTCCAAACAACATTAAATAGTTAATGTTTAATCTTTCGTTTTCGTATTGGTCGATCTGATCACTTCTAAGCGTTCTTCTCTTAAAACCAAAATCTTTAGAGATTTCATAGGTCAACTCTACAGATTTACTCATATCTTTATAATAGACATAACTTATCGATGGATAATTTAAACTACTTTTAGTATAAAGGATAGTATCATAATATCCCTCATCATAATCGTAATGATCAAAATCACTTATCTCGTAGACTCCTACAACTTTTCTAGGTATAGCTCCAATATTTATACTGTCACCCATCTTTTCTTTATTACCTAAAAGATGTTTAGGAATAATTACTTCATTTTCATCTTTTGGCAACCTACCATCCGATAGAGTGAAATTATCTTCATAAGAAAAATCAGCACTTTTTAAAGTGTATTCTACTGCATCATCTTGATAAGTGGCGATAGTTTTTACATCGATAACTTTCTCAATATTTTTGTTTTTATTTAAGCGTTCTGAAAAATCGCTAACCGATAGGTCATTGGTAAAAGCTGCATGGTAATCACCGGAAGTTGCCACAGTATATCTGAGTTCATTTTCTCTAATGCTCGATGCTAAAATTCCTACTCCAAACATCAAAATTACAGCAAGCAATGTTCCAATAATGGTAACTAGTGTTCTTACTTTATTCTCTTTTAAATTTTTTATAACTAATTTAAATAATATCATGATTCTCTACCTCACGCTTAACATCACTTACTATCTTTCCATCTTTTATCGTAATAATTCTTTTAGCGCGATTAGCAAGATTCAAATCATGTGTTACCATAATTATTGTCTGTTTATATTTCTCGTTTAAAATACTAAATAAATTGATTATTTCTAAAGAATTAGCTGAATCCAAATTACCAGTTGCTTCATCAGCTAAAACGATCGCTGGATGGGTCAATAAAGCCCTTAAAATGGCTACACGTTGTTGAGTTCCACCTGATAATTGATTAGGCAAAAAGGTTAGATACTCCTTCAATTTTAATATTTCCAAAAGTTCATTGAAAAATTGTTCATCTACTTTTTTCTTTCCTAGTAAAAGTGGTAACTTAGCATTTTCTTCGACATTAAGAATCGGTATTAAATTATAGAATTGGTAAATCAGTCCAACTTCTTCACGACGATATTTAGATAAATTCTTATCGTTTAATGTATATATATCCTGATTCTTGACAACTACTTTACCACCGGTCGGTTTATCAACCCCACCAATTAAATGCAAAAGAGTACTTTTTCCACTTCCACTGGCACCTACTATAGCAACGAATTCACCTTCTTCGACACTAAAACTGACATCATCTAAAGCTTTGACTAAAGTCTCTTTTTTACCATATTCCTTAACTAAATGTTCAACTGATAATATAGCCATAAATCCTCCTATTCAGATATGTAAGACATTCCTATTGTAAGACAATAATATCATAAAAAAAATGAACTAGCAATTAGTTCAAAACAAAATAAAAAAATCCTTAAAAGGATTTATTACAAATATGGTCGAGAAGACAGGATTTGAACCTGCAACCCCCTGGTCCCAAACCAGGTGCTCTACCAAGTTGAGCCACTTCCCGATAGTGGTG
>CANRCI010000059.1 GCA_947629075.1 uncultured Bacilli bacterium
TTACCTTAACATCATTATTGTCATCTTTATATATTAAAAAATCATGATTTGTAATTTGTAATTCATTTTTCACTATATTCACCTCTTTTTTCTCAAAGTGTAAAAACTTTTTCCTAAATTTTTTATTTATAAGGTTTTATTATAAATACTGGTTAACAAACTTATTTAATGGAATTTCTATAAGCTCATATTTATTTTCTTTATAATTTTGTATTAATTTTTTATTCTCATTATAATACAATTTTACCTTATCTTGGATCCTAGCGGTTGCCTCCTCAAATGTCGGACTATCAGGATATTTTTTACCATAATATTTTATATCGCTTGGATTAATTTCAGACATCATGAAATTTATTACATCAAATCTTGAGTATGTAACTGTTCCCGCATCTATATTTTTTAATCCTACTACAGACAACCTTTTTGGCTTGATATTATCACTTGTACAACCATTTTCAAAATTTCTTTCATTTTCAGTATCATCCATATCAAAACACAAATATACACCGTTACCCAAATAATCTTCCAAACTACTTGATTCAAGTACCATATTATTTATTTTCTTATCTGCTATCTCTATTTCTCTATTTTTAATTTTATTATAAACTATATTAAAATCTACAAATAATGCAATTGCACCTTCAAAACCTTCAGAAAAGAACACCTTCACTTTGTCATCGTTTACCAATTTACTATTTCTTTCGTTTCTAGGAAGTAGTCCTAACTTATTAATTGATTTCAATCTATCCAATGTAGTCATATGATAACATTTCATCTTTTAATCTACCTTTCAAATTTATTTATATTTTAAATGTTTATAATAATCTAACTTTTTACAAACTTTCTCTTTATATCTTCTTTTTATAAAAAATTACTACTTTTTCTCAACGACATATTTTTGAATGATATTTATAACTTCATCATGTACTTTACCATTACTTATTAAGGCACCATTTATGTTTTGATCATATCTCTGGTCATTTCCAAACAGATCAGTTACTTTCCCGCCAGCTTCCTCAACGATTACTTTAACTGCAGCAATATCGCAATTTTTATGTTTAGTACCTGGAAAAATTGCAAGTGTAAAATCTCCAGAAGCAACACACATACAAGCTCTTATAATACTTCCAATGCCAATAAAATAAGCTCTATGTTGTAACTCTTCTATTACCTCAGATACATTATAATCAGCATTAGGCCATAAATCATAATGACATACCGTTTGGAAATCATCTAAGCTATACTCATTTACTGATATTTTTTCATCATTTTTATAAGCGCCTTTTCCTTTAATTGCTGAATACAAACTATCCGTAAATGGATCGTAGACCACTCCGACATTGGGAATGCCATCAATTACTAACGCCAAAGAAAATACCGCTACTGGTATGTGTCTCGCATACATAGCTGTTCCATCAATGGGATCACACACCCATACAAAATTACTATTTCCAAATTGTTCTTCTTCACCATCAACACAATGATTAGGATATTTTTCTTTTACTCTTTTGATTAAATAAGAATTAATTTCAGTATCAGCAATAGTTACAATTGTCTTATCACCTTTATAACTAGCACCATTATTTTGATTAAAGTATTTTAGCATTATTTTACCTGCTTCATAGGCAATACTTTTCGCAAATTCCAAATATTCTTCCATTCTAATCACTACTCCTTAATGTTGACTTTAATATTATTTATAAGTTATTGATTTTTTACTATATTTATTATCTACTTTTTAGTTAAACTCTTATCCTTTATACTGTTAGTTATAAAATCGATAACATCACTTTCATCTTCTTTTATATGTTTTTTATCATCATCAGTAATATCCGTAAAATATTTATTCAATTTTTTATTAATCGATATACTATTTAATGGATATCCAGGATTTATCTTATCTGATGGTTTATCTACAATATAAAAATCTTCTTTACTCCAAGTATAAGTTTTCTCTATTCCATTACAAATTATGGCTATACCATAAATCCATCTACAAGTTAATTTGCCGTCATCACCATAAGTGTGTGCCAAATTAGAATAATACTCTAACATTTCATCATCGGAAAGTCTTTTACCATTGACACGTCTCACAAACATTCCTGGCTGTTTATCTTCTGGTATATTATCGATGTACAAATTATCATCCATAGCTAGAACAGGCAAATCATAGATACTGGCATACGCTCTTGCTTTTATAAGAGCATTTTCTATAGCGTTATTTCCATCTTCTTCAACATCGACCTTTTTATCGATATCATTTATAGAAATTATTTCAATGTCATTTTTCAAAAGTCCCTTTTTAAATCTTCTTACTTTACTTTCATTTTCAGTAGCAAACAATATTTTTTTCATATAAACACCTCACTATTTATTTCATTTTCTATTATCCAATTGATATCTTCTATTGCTTTATCCATATTAAATATACCATTACCAACCGGATAGTAAACAGGATAAACTTTATACATATGCCCATTAATTTTTATTTTGTGACATACTTTTCTATTTAGAGATACCGAAATCTTTTTATCTAAAATGATTGAACTAACTTGATTACCGAATGCGATAATAATTTTTGGCTTTATTATATCTATTTCCTTAAATAATAAATCGAGATACTTTTTTAATACGTCATCCGATAAAGGCCTGGCATCGATTTGGGTACATTTTCCTAGATTAGTAATAAATATTTTCTTTTTTGCTATTTCTTCATAAACGCGATCACAGAATTCATAATCCCACTCTTGGGGTTTCTTTTCTTGAATTTTGTAAAATAAATCTTCGCTCAATAAATGCGTTTGATAAAATAATTTCCAGATATTTTTAGTTCCAAGCCAAGGAGATTTTCTACCTTTCCACGATTTGACGCTTGCAATATTTCTACCAGTAGGATTCATGAAGACAAAGCAAATATCAGGATGATCTTCGCATCCACCATTATATATAGAATCTAGTTCCCGGGAACCGTATTTAATTTGCATTTGATCATATTCTTTTTTTAAATCGGCTATTTTCAAACTACTCACCCCAACTATATTAAAATTTTTTACTAAAAGCGAAAAAAGTAAACGATGAAATCTTTATTTACCACCAAAATAAGTCTTTTTTCTCTATATATTATAACATACTCGCCTTACTTTACCGGCTTCTTTTTAATAATTAGTAAAATTCATCATCCAATAACCATTAACAAAATAGCTGTAAATAAAAGAACTGAATAATTATCAGTTCCTTTGATGACATATATCTTTTTAAAGCCATTCTTTATATTTCTTTATATATAATTTCTTAACTACACTTACGACACAAATATATACAGCAATCAATACAACAGCCCATAAATAGAATTTAAGTGGAAGAACAACAAATCCAAAAGTTTTAAAACCACTAAACAATATCGGTATAACGATAGTTAAAAGGGCTGAGAATAAAGTCAATCCCGTCAATATTGGACTAGCTTTAGAATCGATAAATGGTCTTTTACTAGTTCGAACGTTATGAATAATTAATAATTCGGTAAGTAAACATATGACAAACCATGACGTTTGGAAATGTGCTTGAAATTCGATACTGTTATAACCTAGGGCAAACCAGAAAATTACAAATGCTAAAATATCGACGAATGACGAAGCAAGTCCCATGACGAACATGAATCGCGATAAACCTTTAGTATTCCATTTTTTAGGTTTTTCTAAAAATTCCGAATCGACGTTATCGTAAGGTATTCCAATTTGGGAAAAATCGTAAATGAAGTCTTGGAATAACATTTGAATTGGCAGTAGTGGTAGAAATGGTAAAAATATCGATGCAACCATGATGGAGAAAACGTCACCAAAATCGTCAGCTAAAGCCATCTTCATATACTTTATTACGTTTCCATAAACTTTTCTACCTTCGATTATTCCATCGTAGACAACGTTCAAGCTCTTTTCTAAAATGATGATATCACTTGCCTCTTTAGCAATGTCAGTCGCCTTATCAACCGAAATACCAACATCAGCAAGGTGAAGTGAAGGAGCATCATTTACTCCATCCCCCATAAAGCCAACGACGTGGGAATTACCTTTTAAAACTTTTACAACTCGTTCTTTTTGCATCGGATTAAGTCTTGCAAAAACATTAGTTTCTTCGACTAGATAAGCTAACTTTTGATCGGAATAACTATCTATTTCCGAACCTAAAATAATATTTTTTACTTCTAATCCTACTTCCTTACATATAGCTAGAGTCGCCTCAATATTATCACCAGTTAATACTTTTACCTCAACCCCATGATCTTTTAATTGTTGCAATACTGCTTTAACATCTTTTTTAGCTGGCGCTAAGAATCCGACAAACCCTAAGAAAACCATATCTTGTTCATCGTTTTTATTAAAGACATTGACCCCTGAATAAGTCTCCTTTTCAGCCAAAGCTATGACCTGCATTCCTTTCTTTTCAAGTTCTTTTGCCTTGGTGACAGCTTTTTCTCTAAGACTACTAGTTATCTTTTTTACTTCACCCTTATAATTTATTTTAGTACAGATATTTAGTACTTGTTCTAGTGCTCCTTTAGTATAAATTCTATACTCTTCATCTTTCTTTACTACTACCGATTGAATTTTTCTGACGTAATCAAAGGGAATTTCATCCACTTTTTTGTAACCAGCTTTTAATTGTTCCACTTTATTTTTTTTGGCGTAATCGATGATGGCCTTGTCGACGATATTTTTCATTCCGGTAGAAAATTCACTATTTAGATAGGCATATTTCAAAATGGATTCATCCTCTTCACCCATTACATTTATATATTTTTGTAAAACTATCTGATTTTCTGTTAGAGTCCCGGTTTTATCTGTACATAATACATCCATCGAACCCAAGTTTTGAATAGACTCCATTCTTTTAACTAGTGTCTTCTTTTTAACCAATGCCTTACTACCTTTAGCAACATTGACATTAACGATCATCGGCAACATCGAAGGAGTAATTCCTACTGCCACTGACAGAGCAAAAAGGATTGCTGAAGAAAAATTATTTTTAATTAATCCATCTACGATTAAAACAAAAAATACAGTACCAATCATGTAATAAAGCAATAACTTTGTTATTTTTTTCATACCTATATCAAAACTGGTTTCATTATGTTTATTGACTAATTCTTTACCCATAATTCCGAGATAAGTATTAACACCCGTTTTGATTACTACTCCCACTCCTTCACCAGAGACAACTGATGATTCAGTTAGGCAAATATTACTGATGTCAAAAATGTTATTTGAGTCCTTCACAATCGTACTCTTTTCAATTGGAACAGACTCACCGGTAAATACTGATTGATTGACGAATAAGTCTTTGGCTTCAATCAAAACCATATCGGCTGGTACTACAGCTCCTGCATTTAGATTGATAACGTCCCCCACCACAATTTTTTCAGCTTTGATATTCTTTTCCTTACCATCACGAACAACATTGGCACGGGAAAATATCTTGGCCTTTAATTTTTGATTGAACTTGTACTCGGAATAATCTTGAAAAAATCTGATAAAAGCGCTGATAAAACCGATCATAACTATTATAACTGAACCTAGTTTATCCCCTAACATATAATTGATAATTGCTAAAAAGAACAATATGATAATAAACGGATCTTTAAGAGAATTAAGAAAGAAATACAGCGGACCATGTTTAACTTCTTTTATGTAAACGTTTAAACCATTTTTATTTAATAGATAATCAGCCTCTCTAGTTTTCTTCCCCTTTTCTGTAGTCTTAAAAGTTTTAAGTATTTTAGTTTTATTAAATTTAGATATTTCTTTATATTTTTCGTATAACTGTTTTTCCATTTATGCCACCTCGATTATTACTAATTATCTTTTATTATAGCATTATTAAAAAATGTTCTCAACCCAAATGTAGTGCGGTTAACAAATGAGAATTTTAATTTTTTCATAAAAAAAGACAGACAAAACATATTATTCATCCGTCTTTTGATCTTTATTTCACTTTAATTTTTCCTTTGTTTTCAATAAAATTTTGATAAACTAATTCACTTATCTGGCCACCTAGTTCTATACCCTTATTATCAAAATTATACTTTATGTCATCGAGATTAGATATGAAAATAGATATTATACCACCATCATTACGAAGATTTTTCATTTTATCATCTAACCAAACGATACCGCCAGATTTTGATGCGATATAATTGAGGTTACTTGATTTACTTCCCATGGTGATAACATCTAATGGAGGTAAGTATTTTTCCAACATCTCTCGATATTCCTGCCTTTTTAATATATCGAGACAATTGTCCGATATTTCTTTATTTATTAACTTTCCATTATGTATCATTTCGTACAATCTGGCATATTCATAAGGAGTTGTTGTCCCTAATTCTAGATACTTGGTAATATTTACTTCATGTAACAATTTAGTATTTTTAAACCCTAACTCTTGAATAGTTTTATTGATATTATCAATTCCTAAATAATCGATTAATTTATTAGTTGCAATATTATCACTTTCAGTAATCATTAGTAAAGCGTAATCTTTGCTTCTAAATTTCAATCCGTAATCAAAGTTACTAATAATCCCAGAATTTAAACCGGCAATATTATCAGCTTCTGTATATTCGAAATAATCATCTTTACTTATTTTCCCTTCATATAATTGTTTAAAATATTCAACTAGAATGAATGTCTTAATACAACTAGCAGTCTCGAAAGCGACATTTTCATTATATTTAATTGTATTGTCATGCATATCAGTGATGTAAAGACCAATATCATATTTACTATTTTTAATTATATCTAGTATTTTTCTTCTAAATTCATATTTCCTCCATTAAACCTCAAATCTTTTTAAAATTAATATTATATTTAGTGATAAAACTCACTTATTTCTAACAGACATACCATGCTTTACATATTTCCGATAAATTTTTCGATTATCTTTTTTCATTATAACTCTTTGAAAAAGAATTGGTATTCCCTCGTCGATTTCACTCGGCCCTCTTTGAACTTGAAAGTGGATGTGTGGTCCGTTGGTATTACCGCTATTTCCTACTTTAGCAAGAACATCACCACGTTTTACATAATCACCGACCTTAACTTGAAAACTATCCTTTAGAATATGAGCAATCATACTGTATTCGGTATTACCGTGCATAATGATGATATGATTACCCCTGACATCATCGACGTCACACACTATTTTACGGTTTTTTACTATTTTAGTATTGGGATATTTATTACAAATCTCTACTACAATCCCGTCTAGTGGAGCGATGATATCTCTCTTATATGAATAATAATTTTCTATTTTAAGATAATCGTCATGATAAGGTTTATTCTCGTTATCTCTTATTTCAAAGTCATAGGCATATCTCTGAGCTGGTATATCCCAAGAATGTGAATCTTTCTTTTTTATACCACCAAATTCCACATAAAATTCTTCTTTAAAAGGTAACGAATATTTATTTTTTCGCATAATTATCTTCCTTTATAATTAGTATTATTTTGAATCAAAATACAATTACTCATCATAATCATCTAAAAAGCTTTTATACTCACCATTCTCTTTAAAGCCTAAAACACAATTTAGATTGACGTTATCTAATGCCTTAAATATATTATAATCGATATCTTTATTTATCTTTCGCAAATTACTGATCAATTCTTTCATCTCTTGTCTCTTACTAGTTGCATCATCCAAAGAACAATTTTCTACAAAACGGCAAGCACAATTGACAAAGGTAAGTTTATTGCTGTTACGCCAAGCGATAATCGATTCTTCTCTTACTAAATAAAGCGGTCTAATTAATTCCAACCCCGGAAAATTATCGCTGTGTAGTTTCGGCATCATCGTTTTTATCTCTGCTCCATAAAGCAGAGAAAGAAGGGTCGTCTCGATGACATCGTTAAAATGATGTCCTAAAGCAATCTTATTGCAC
>CANRCI010000060.1 GCA_947629075.1 uncultured Bacilli bacterium
CTGAAGGAGCAACGGGACCTACCGGACCAACGGGACCAACCGGACCAGCAGGATTAGACGGAGCTGAAGGAGCAACCGGACCAACGGGACCAGCCGGACTAGATGGAGCCGAAGGAGCAACGGGACCTACCGGACCAACAGGACCAGCCGGATTAGACGGAGCCGAAGGAGCAACCGGGCCAACAGGACCAACGGGACCAGCGGGATTAGATGGAGCCGAAGGAGCAACAGGACCTACCGGACCAACCGGGCCAACTGGACCTACTGGACCAGCAGCAGCTTAGATAATATAAAACTGTATCAAAATGATGATACAGTTTTTTTAATCTCAATTAGATAAGGAGCGTTTTCATTATCAGTGTTGTGGTATTCCACAAAATTTAATTTGTTTTCTTTTATTAATTCCTTTATCGCTTTTTCTTCTTTCTTTCCTTCCTGATGTGGATATATTACGACTAGGATAATTCCTTTATCATTTAATAATTTAATACTATCAGCTATTGCTTTTACTGTTGACTCTTTTTTAGTTGTAATTTCCTTATTACCACCAGGTAAATATCCGAGATTGAATAAAATCAATGATATTTTTTGTTCATAATCTTTTAGTATATTTAAAATGTTCTCGTGACTTTCTTTAAATAATACATAATTATCTCTTTGGTTATCTTTTAATAACTTATCAGTATTTTTTATAGCTTCATCTTGGATATCAAAACCAAATACTTTTCCTTTTTTAGCAATATTGCTCAAGAATAAAGTATCAAATCCATTACCTATCGTTGCATCTACTACAATATCTTTTTCTTTTACTGTTTCAATAACTCTCTTTTTGACATAATTTAAAATACTTCTTCTAAAACCTTGATACGTATTTCTTTTAGCTAATTCTTTATCAATACTATTTAGTACCCCAAATTTTTTTATAAGCCAAGTTGGTTCGATTAAATCTTTAGGATCAGGATCACCAGTAATGCGATTGATCACAATATCTTCTTTTAAATATTCTAATTGATCACATACGATGTCAGTATATTCTTCTTTAGTTAAGACATGAAATTTTTCTTTATAATATAAGTTTGCTAGAGCAGTATCTTTTAAAATGTGTAACATATGAATCTTGATACCTTGAATGTCTTTATTTCCTAAATACTTAGCCGTTTCGATCATTTCTTCCTTAGTTTCATAGGGTAGACCATTGATAATGTGAACGACAACATTTATTTTTCTTTTACGAAGTTCATCTAGTGCTTTTTCAAAACTCTTTAAATCATGTCCACGATTGATTAATTTTGAAGTGTGTTCATGAATCGTTTGCAGTCCCAATTCAACGGTTAAAAAAGTTCTTTTATTTAATTCTTCTAAATAATCATAACATTCATCACTAATGGCATCAGGTCTAGTTGCAATATTTAATCCGATGACATTATCCAACTTTAAAATTCTTTCATATTTATCTTTCAAATTATCAACCGTATCATAAGTATTAGTATTAGCTTGAAAATAGCCAATATATTTACTATTTGGCCACTTCTTTAACATTATCCTTTTAACAGATTCAAACTGTTCTTCAAGTGGAAGAGATTTATCCCCAGCAAAATCGCCACTTCCCAATTTTGAACAATAAATACATCCACCATTTCCTTCTTCATCTTTATTGGGACAAGAAAATCCAGCATTTAAACTAACTTTAAAAACTTTAGAATTAAATTTGTGTTTATAAAAATAATCTAAAGTGTAATATCTTTTATTAGAATCGGTATATTTAAATAGATTCATATTAAATTATAGTGTATAAATATAAAGATGCTAGAAATTCTTTTGGAAAAAGGATACAAACTTTTGACAATTCTTTATGGAATTCAATTGGTTTTAACATGAACTTGTAAATAGATTTAACTATGAATTTATGATCGATACTATCGTTTAGTTTTAATTTCTTAATACTGTTTATATCTATTAAATTGTCACAGCTATAGTTAATTAGTTTAGTCTTTAAGATATGGTTAAATAATTTAACGTTGTAGATGTTGTAATCCGGTATCTCAAATACTTCTCCTAGATATTCAATTATTTTGTTAAATTCTTTATAATCATCGAAGTTATTGTTTAATAATTTTTTATAATTAGCGATCTTTACTAATTGATTAAATAATCGTTTATCATCTAGAGTAATCATTCTCTTACAGACATAGGCAAAATTATCTTTGTAATATTCGTAGTTGCGTTCTAGACTTTTGGGTTTAAAACTGTATTTATCTCCCTCTAGTTTGTTAAACAATTTTAAAGTATCGTTGTAGCCATATTTGATATTTTTAATGTGGTTTTTCTTATCGAATAAGAGAAAATTACCAATATCATTTCGCGGTTTAATATATAATAGGTTGTTATCTTTAATTTTTTTAGTCTTTCTTTTTAGTCCCGGAGCTTCTAAATCGACTACGATAATTTTATCTAGTTTTCCATCTCCCATTTCAATTGCTAAATTGATAGGTACGTTATCGAAGTATCCACCATCGATATATTTTTCACCATCTATGTCTTTCATCTTAAAAGCTGGGAAACACGAAGCAGAGGCGGTTAAATAATCACTCAATTTATCGACATCCACTTCTTTCTTTTTGATTATTAAAGGTTTGTTGGTTGAAAGATTAAAAGTTATGAAACCAAAATCAGTAGGTGACTCCATAAACTTCTTTTTATTTAGATACTTGTCGATAATACTTTGTAATCTACTAGTATCCATTCCGTGATTATCAATAATATTTTTACCATACAATTTTGCGACTTGATCAATTCCTCTTAAATCCTCTAAATCGAAATCGATATTCTCGCCGAAAATAGTATTAAAACCGGCATTTTTCCAAAGTCTTACACATTTACGATAAGTGTTTTGGGTTATAAAAGCTCCGTTTAGGGCTCCAACTGATGTACCAGTTACTAAATCTATATCTATTTTTAATTTTCTTAGTGCTTTCCAAACTCCAACTTGATAAGAGCCCTTAGCACCTCCACCAGATAAAACTAAAGCATTCATCTCCATCACCTTTTTAAATTATATCAAAAAAGTTAAAAAAAAAGAATAATATATGTTATAATTGTATAGATAGTATGATAATAAGGGGTGACGTAATGTATAACTTGGGTAGGCAGTTTAATATTGATGCTTCAGTTCTAAAAGCTAGAGATGAAGTAATATATGCTGGAAAAAATTATCGTATTAGTGTACTGAGTGAAAGACTTTTAAGATTGGAATATCAAAGAGATGGTAAATTTAATGACGATGCGACAGAAATGGTTAGATGTCGTAGTTTTGATATTCCTAAATTTGAGGTTCGTGAAGATGATGAATTCTTGGAAATAGAAACGTCTTACTTCAAAATGTTCTACATAAAGGGACAGGAATTTAAAGGAACTAAAGTTAATCTTATGAAGAATTTAAATGTTCAAGTAAAGGGAACAGAGAACATTTGGTATTACGGACACCCAGAAGTAAGAAATTTCTATGGTAATAATACAACTCTAGAGGACTTTAAAAAGAATACAGCTAGAAATAAAGGACTTTATTCGATTGAAGGTTTTGTCAGTTTTGATGACAGTGATAGTTTAAAATTGAATGTCGATGGTTCAATAAAAGATGAAAATGTCGATCACGTCGATATATATTTATTCGTCTATGGAAAAGATTTCGGATATGCGATTCAGGACTATTTTAAACTTACGGGATATCCTTCACTCATTCCTAGGTACGCTCTAGGTAACTGGTGGTGTAGAACACTACCTTATACAACTGAAGATGTCTTTGAAATAGCTGATAATTTTATAAAAAATGATATATCACTTTCAGTATTTTTATTAGATAAAGATTGGCACATCAGAAATACGGATAGTGAGAAAGATATCGAAACGGGATTTACTTTTAATAGTGCTTTGATTCCTAATCCTAAGTTGTTGATCGATGAACTTCATAAGCGAGGTATTAGATTGGGGCTTTCAATCAATCCTAAAGATGGAATTAAACCGCATGAACAATTTTATGAAGAGGTTAAGAAATATTTAGCACCAAATAAAAATAATGTCATTGAGTTTGATCCTTTAAATCCTAAATTTTTGGATGTCTATTTAAAAGTTTTAATTCATCCACTAGAGAATTTAGGAGTAGACTTCTTTTGGAATGATTACGATGTCAATAATTTTAAAAACTTATGGATTCTTAACAATTATCATTATTTAGATTTGAATAGAAATCAAGAAAAACGTGGTATGATTTTGGGACGTAATTCTCTAAAGGGAGCTCATCGTTATCCCGTTTTATATTCTGGTAAGAGTGTTGTCAGTTGGGACAATTTTAAACTTATGCCGTTTTTCAATCTATCAGCCTCTAATATCGGAGTGTGTTGGTGGAGTCATGACATCGGTGGATATCACGAGGGAATTGAAGATTCTGAACTTTATATCAGATCAGTTCAGTTGGGAACTTTTTCACCAATTATGCGTTTCCATTCATCAGGTGGTAAATACTATAAGAGAGAACCTTGGCGCTGGAGTAAATCTGTATCAGCAATTGTCTGTGACTATTTAAAACTTCGTCATCAACTTATGTCTTATCTATATACCGAGGCCTATAAATATCATAAAGATGGTATTATGATTTTCCAACCACTTTACTATTTATTGCCTAAAGTTTATGATGATACGGTATATCGAAACGAATATTTTTTCGGAAGTGAACTTTTCGTAACACCGATAGTTAACAAGAAAAATACGATTATGAACCGTACTATTCACAAGTTCTATCTACCAGAAGGAATTTGGTACGACTTCTTTACCGGTAAGAAGTATTTGGGAAATAAAAAATACTTAGCTTTCTATAAAGAGCAAGATTATCCAGTCTTTGCAAGACGAGGAAGCATCATCCCACTTTCGTTGAAAAGTAATATCAATAATACTTCTAATCCGACTGATCTAGAGATTCAAGTATTCCCAGGAGAGAACAATACCTATGAGATGTATGAAGATGATGGAATCAGTTCTTTGTATCAGGGAGGATATTTCTTAAAGACCCAAATCGATTATAATTATCTACCTAGTAACTATACGGTTATAATTAGATCCCTTGAAGGTAAGACAGGTATTGTTCCCGATACGCGAAATTATAAAATTAGATTCAGAAATACTAAACAAGCTTTAGAAGTGGTTACTTATTTCAATGAAAATAAAGTAGAGAACAATTACTATGTCGATGGTAATGATTTCGTCGTCGAAGTTAACAACATTCCAACGATTGGACAACTTACTATCAACTGTAAAGGTAAGGATATTGAAATAGATGCTGTCCGTGTTATGAATGAAGATATCGATGATATCCTATCCGACTTACAGATCCAAACTGTCTTGAAAGAAAAGATTGCTACCATTATCTTTGGTGATCAAGAACTTAGAAAGAAACGTATTGCACTTAGAAAATTGAAAAAAGAAGGATTGGATAAATCTTTTGTAAAATTATTCTTAGAATTACTTGATTATATCAGTCAAATTTGATACAATATGGACAATTAATTTGCTGTAGGAAGTAGTAATATATAAGTCTATTATAGAGAATTAGTGGTTGGTGGAAACTAATATAGATAGTATGTGAACTTGTCCTACTATAAGTGAATAGATTAACCTCTTTATCGGTTTTGAGATGCATAGTTTTACTATGAATTAAGGTGGTACCGCGATATAATTCGTCCTTATGTAGGACGAATTTTTTATTTAGAAAGAGTGATGTTATGTTAGAATTTTTATTTACTGTCCTGATCGTCTATTTAGTTTATTACCTTTTTATGGTTAAAAAATACGATTACAGTTTAAAAGATAAAAAAGAAAAAGTAACAAATAAAAAAGATGATATTTTACTCCGTGGTCGAAAAAGTAAAAAAATAAAAGATAATAGTACCAGTAAAATTCCTGCTGAAATAGAACTATTAATTATAAAGTATAGACTGGATATGGAGAAAATTAATTATCGAGGACTTTTAAAATTAGTTGGATTGGTATGTTCTATCGATATAGCGATAATTGTAACAATTGTTACTTGGATTGATGCCAATATATATTTGAGATTGTTTATTGGTTTTATTCTTTCAATTCCGACTATTTTAATTAGTTATACAATATTGGGAAAATTTTTTGAGAAGAAAGGTTTGATTAGAGATGACAATGAAAGAAATAGAAAGTAAATGGCAAAAGTATTGGGAAGATAATAAGACATTTAGAGCTGTTACTGGTGATAAAAAGGAACCTTACTACATATTGGTTGAGTTTCCTTATCCATCGGGAGCTGGTCTTCACGTTGGACATGTCAGAAGTTATACTGCGCAAGATGCTTTAGCTAGAATGAAGAGAATGCAAGGATATAATGTTTTATATCCGATGGGTTGGGATGCTTTTGGAGCACCAGCTGAACAATACGCGATAAAGAATCACATTCATCCTAAAGATGCCGTTAAAGAAAATATTAAGACATTTAAAAAACAGATGCAGACACTTGGTTTTTCATTCGATTGGGACCGTGAATTTTCTACAACTGATCCCGATTATTACAAATGGACTCAGTGGCAGTTTTTGAAATTCTTTGAACATGGTATGGCTTATAAAGACACTATTCCCGTTAACTGGTGTCCTACTTGTAAGAGTGTATTGTCCAATGAAGATGCTGCTGGTGGAGTTTGTGAGCGATGTGGCAGTCAGGTAGTTCAAAAAGAAAAATCACAATGGATGCTTAGAATGAGCAATTACTCTGAAGATTTGTTAAAAGGATTAGATGATACTAATTTTGCTGAACGTGTTAAATTAGGACAGATCAACTGGATTGGTAAATCGACCGGAGCTCATATCGATTTTAAAATAGCTGGTCACGATAAGAAATTCACCGTGTTTACTACCCGTTGTGATACTCTATTTGGAGCTACTTATTGCGTTTTAGCACCAGAGCATGAATACATTGATGAAATTACGACTAGTGATCATAAAAAAGAAGTAGAAGAGTATAAAAAAGCTTGTGCTTTAAAAAATGAAATGGAAAGAACAGAACTTAATAAAGAGAAAACAGGTGTGTTTACTGGAGCTTATGCGATAAATCCTGTCAATAATGAAAAAATACCTATTTATATAAGTGATTATGTTCTTGCTAGTTATGGAACTGGAGCTATTATGGCTGTTCCAGCTCACGATGAACGCGATTACGAATTTGCTAAAAAATTTGATATTCCTATTATTCAGGTTTTAGAAGAAGAAACTGGTAAACCTCATGATGGAGAAGTTAAGAAAGATTCTGTTGTTGCTATAGTTTATGATGAAAGTAATGACAAATATTTAACTCTTAACTATCATGGAGGAAAAGAGAGAGCTTTTATTGAAGGTACAGTTAATGAAGATGAGGCTTCACTAGCTTGTGCTTTAAGAGAAGTAAAAGAAAAAACCGGTTATGATGTCGAGTTAGTTAGTGAATTACCTAAAGTAAATCATCACTCTTATGACGCAAGTGAGAATAAATACTTTAATATTGAAAGTACAGGATTTTTATTTAAATTAGTAAGTGGTAAAAATGATAGTACTCAAACAGATGGAAGCGCAGAATTTACAGCTGAGTGGGTTGATAAAGCGACAGTTACCAAAGAAGTTAAAGATGAGTTACACGCTAAAACTTATGATTATGCGATGAATCCTGGAGCTATGGTAGGTGACGGAATACACATTAATTCTTCTTGGTTAGATGGATTACACAAAGAAGAAGCCATCGATAAAATGATTTCTTGGTTAGAAGAAAATAAATGTGGAGAAAAACATGTAAATTATAAGATGCGTGATTGGATATTCTCTCGTCAACGTTTCTGGGGTGAACCAATTCCAATGATCTATTGTGAAAAATGTGG
>CANRCI010000061.1 GCA_947629075.1 uncultured Bacilli bacterium
CAATTGCTGCTGCCATAGAAATGGGAATATTGCCGTATATTTCATTGGCATTTTTAGGAGAGTATGTTTTATTATTAGAAAAAGTAAATGTCGTTTTCTCACTTGTAAAAGTAGTACTAGCAGTGAATCCGTTTTCTAACGCAGCATAATAGAGAAATGGTTTCATTGTCGAACCGACCTGTCTTTTCGATGATAGAGCACGGTTGTATTGTGAAGAAGAGAAATCACGTCCTCCGATTAGGGCTAAAATACTTCCATCATTGGGATCCATCATGACACCACTAACTTGTAATTCTTGATCTTTTATATCTTTTTTGACACTCTCTTCTAGCGATTTTTGAGCATTCTGATTAAACGTAGTATATATTTTTAATCCACCAGTGTCCAAAAAAGAAGAAGGTAGGTTGTCCAAAGATTTTAATTCGTTTAATACTGCATCTTGATAATACATAACTGTCGATAATTCGTTTTCTTGTTTTTTACCGACAATTTTTAGTTCTTCATTATAGGCTTCATCTTTTTCACTTTCAGTTATATAGCCATTTCTAACCATACCCTCTAATATCATCAACTGTCTTTTTTTCGCTACATCGTAATTGACAATTGGTGAATAGTTAGAAGGTGATTTAGGAATTCCTGTAAGAAGAGCTGCTTCTGCTAGAGACAAATCACTAGCTTTTTTATTGAAATAAAAGTTGGCCGCATTTTCAATCCCATACATTCCATGCCCATAATTGATAGTATTTAAATAGCCCTCTAATATTTCATCTTTTGAATAGTGTGTTTCGATATTTAAAGTCAACCACATCTCATTCCATTTTCTTTCCCAAGTCTTATCAAATTCTAAATATAAATTTTTGGCATATTGTTGAGAAATGGTCGATGCTCCCTGTTTAGCTGATTTAGACATTAGATTAGTGTACATCGCTTTAATTATTCTTAAAAAATCAAAGCCAAAGTGGTTATAAAAATTTTTATCTTCACATGAAATAGTAGAATTTCTAACATTTATCGATATATCACTTAAAGGGACCCAAACATTTTCACCAGATCCCTGATAGAACAAATTACCTTCGCTATCGTATAAACTAAAATTATTAGCGTTTTTAATTTCCAATTTTGGGGATACTTTAGAGTATCCATACATTGCAAAACATCCAATTAAAAGTATAAATATAATAAAGATACTAAATTTTATAAATTTTTTTAATTTTCTCATTTCGCACCTCAATCTAGTTTTATTATGAGGACGAAATAAAAAAATATGTATGAAAAATAAGATATCTATGTTATAATCCAAGTTAGAAATTTAGGGAAGTGGTTTCTATGTCAAAAGTTAATATCATTTCAACTATTACTTCTAGTGAACAGGAAGTTAAGACAACGGGAATTGGGGAATATGATAAAGATAACGAAATGCTCATTTATACTGAGGAAGATGGTACCAAAGTGGAGTTCGATCTCAGTGAAAACATTCTCCGACGAGAAAATGATAGTTTAAAAATGAATTATAATTTTGATTTGGAGAATAATACAGAGGGAACTTTATTAATAAAGGAATTGAATCAATACTTAGATTTAGATATAATAACAAAAAAGATCCAAAACGATGAGAATAGATTTTATGTCGAATATGAAATAATTGATAATGATCGTTTTATATTTGAATTGGTTTATGAGGAAGTGAAATAATGAGTTATATAAAGAAATTGGAACAAGAAATTAAAGATATCTTTACTGAATGTGGTTATGAAGCTGAGGAAGTAAAGTTATTACCATCTGCTCGAGCTGATTTGGGTGACTTTCAAATAAATGATGCGATGCGTCTTGCTAAGAGTTATCACACTAATCCTCGAGAGATTGCTTCTAAAGTTGTTGAAAAGTTACAGAATAGCCATAATTTTACTAATGTTAATATTGCGGGTCCTGGTTTTATCAATGTCAGTTTAACGGATGAAGTTTTAATCGATTTTTTAAATTCTTTAAAAGATGTAAAAACTAATATTGATAAAGTACCATCTAAAAAGGTAATTATCGATTATGGTGGAGCCAACATTGCTAAAACTCTTCACGTTGGTCATTTGCGTAGTGCTAATATTGGTGAAGCTCTAAAAAGATTAGCTCGTGCGGTCGGTGATGAAGTTATTTCAGATGTTCACTTTGGTGACATTGGAAGACAATCAGGAATGATCATATCAGAAATTAAGAGACTTCATCCGGAGTTAAAATATTTTGACGACAATTATGAAGGGGAATATGAGGACTTTACTGTTACAGCGGAAGAACTTGGTGTTTATTATCCGAGAGCATCACAAGCTTGTAAAGAAGATGAAGCTCGTATGGAAGAAGTTAGACAAATTACCGCTGATCTCGAAAATGGTCATCGTGGTTATACTGCTCTTTGGAATATAATAAAGCAAGTTTCGATTGATGATATTAAAAAAATTTATCTCAAGTTAAATACTAATTTTGAGCTTTGGGAAGGGGAAAGTGATTGTTATCCTTATATTCCTGAAGTTGTCGAAAAATTAAAGAAAGGTAACTTTTTATACGAAAGTGAAGGAGCTCTAGTAATCGATATTGCCGAAGATACTGATACTAGTCCAATGCCACCACTAGTGGTAATTAAAAGTAATGGTGCAACGCTATATGCCACTCGTGAACTTGCAACTATTTACTCCCGTATGAAAAGATTTAATCCTGATGAAATATGGTATTTAACGGATCTTAGACAGGGTTTATATTTTGAACAAGTATTTAGAGCTAGTTACAAAAGTGGTTTAGTAAAGAAAGGCACTAAATTAAAACACTTTGGATTTGGAACGATGAACGGACCAGATGGAAAACCATTTAAAACTAGAGATGGTGGTGTTATGGATTTAAAATCGTTGATTGCGCTAGTGATAAAAGAGACAACTTCTCGTTTAAATCCTAATATTACTGACCCAGAAGAAAGAAAAGAAATATCTGAAAAAGTAGCCCTAGCAGCTTTGAAATATGCCGACTTTTTACCATATAGAACTACCGATTACATTTTTGATATATCTAAATTTGCTGATTTAGAAGGAAAAACAGGACCATATTTGTTGTATTCAACTATCAGAATGAATTCCCTTCTAGAAAAATCTGAAATAGCTCTAGATAAAATTAGTGCTACTAAGATAAAAGGAACTACCGATAAAGAAACGATTATGACTCTTTTAACGCTACCATTAGTAATTGAAAAGAGTTATGAAGCTATGTCTCTCAATGAAATAGCTGAGTACTTATTCAAACTTACAAGTATTTATAATAAATTTTACTCTGAAAATAGAATAATTACTGAAGAAGATGAAGATATTAAAAATACTTGGTTAGTGCTTACAAACGCAGTAAAACAGACAAATGAGATGCTTCTTGATATATTAGCTATAGAAGTTCCTAAAAAAATGTAAAAAACGTATTGCTTTTACATATAAATAATGATATAAAATTTATTGGATTTAAAAGTCCAAACTTAAATATAGATTTTACATATAATGTTAATCATGGGAGGACATATTATGAGTATTAAAAATATGAAAAAAGAAGAATTAGAATTGCTTTCTCATAAAGATTTAACACATATGCTTTTAGAAGAAAACGGTTCAATGAATACAGCTGAACTATTTAAAACTATTACTGACCTATTAGAATTGCCAAAGAGTGTTTTTGAGACTAAAATAGGTGATTATTATATGGCTTTATCAACTGATAAAAGATTTATTCTTTTAGATGATGGAAATTGGGATTTGAGTAATAAGCATACATCAGATAAGTTGAAAAAGAATGTCGAAGATGAAGATGAAGCGGAATTAGATGAAGAAGCTGAACCTGTTAAAGATGAAGATATAGATGAACCAGATGATGAAGAAGATGATTACGAATCTGGTAGTGATGATGATAAATATGATGATTCTGATGACGATTTAAAAGATTTAGTAATAATCGATGAGGATGAATTAGAAATGGATGAATAAGTATAGATGTCTATACTTTTTTTCTTTAAGTATGATATAATACAAACGGTGAAAGGGTGATATCGTGATTGAGAGACTAGAGATAACGAAAAAGAGATATGATGAACTACAACAAGAAATTATGAAGCCAGAAAATTTAAGTGATATAAAAAAGACACGTGAATTATCGAAAGAGATATCTTCACTAGAAGAAATTGTCAATCGTTATGAAGATTATAAAAAAGTATTAAATGGCATTAAAGAAGCTAAAGAATTATTGACGGACCCAGAAATGGCTGATTTTGCTAGAGAGGAGCTTAACGATTTAGAAGCTCAAAAGCCAGTTATTGAATCAGAATTGGAATTGTTACTTCTACCTAAAGATCCTAATGACGGAAAAAATGTTATCGTGGAAATACGTGGAGCAGCTGGTGGTGACGAAGCTAATATTTTTGCTGGTGATTTATACCGTATGTATTTAAAATATGCTGAAAAAGAAGGATGGAAAGTGGAAGTTATGTCCGAAGAATCATCAGAAAGTGGTGGCTTTTCCCTTATCAGTTTTATGGTTAAAGGTGACAATGTTTACTCCAAGTTAAAGTATGAAAGTGGAGCTCATCGCGTTCAGCGAGTACCAGTTACTGAAACGCAGGGAAGAATTCATACCTCTACTGCTACGGTTTTAGTAATGCCGGAAGTTGAAGATGTCGATATCGAGATTAAACCACAGGATATAAGAGTAGATATTTATCGTTCTGGTGGTCATGGTGGTCAAGGCGTAAATACAACTGATAGTGCTGTAAGGATGACTCATATACCAACGGGTATAGTTGTAACTTGTCAAAATGAACGCAGCCAAATTCAAAATCGTGAAACGGCTTTAAAAGTTTTAAGAGCAAGGATATATGAAGAGACGATGCGAAAACAGGAAGAAGAAATTGGTAGTGAACGTCGTAGTAAAATAGGTACTGGTGATCGCTCTGAAAAGATAAGGACGTATAACTATCCACAAAACCGCATTACTGATCACCGAATTGGGTTTACCATAATGCAATTAGATCGCGTAATGGAAGGAGATTTATCACCAATAATCGAAGCTTTAATAACGGAAGATCAAAAACGAAAACTAGCTGGTGATTAATAGAGCTAGTTTTTTCATAGAGGTGTAATTATGACAATAGAAGAATTAATAGTTTATGGTAAGAAATATCTCCATTCCAATGAAGCGAAGATGTTATTAGCTAGTATTTTAGAACTAGATACTTTAGAGTTATTAAATCATCTAGATGATAATGTATCTGAGGAAAAGATCGATATCTACAAGCGTTGTATCCAAGCGAGATTAAATAACGAACCACTGCAATACATAATTGGAAATGTCAATTTTTATGGTTACATCTTTAAGATAGATCGCCATGTGTTAATACCGCGTTTTGAAACAGAAGAATTGGTAGAAAATACTCTTATTAAGATAGATGAGATTTTTCCTAGTGATAAATTAAACATCATCGATCTCGGGTGTGGTAGTGGTGTCATTGGGATAACTCTGAAAAAGAAAAATGCCAATTTTAATGTAACTTGTCTAGATATCAGTAGTGATGCCTTAAGAATAACCGAAGAAAATAGTAGGTCTTTAAATGCTGACGTTAACATTGTTGCAGGTGATATGTTAGATGGGATTAGTGATAAATATGATGTCATAATCAGTAATCCACCATATATCAAAACCGATGAAGAAATAGAAGACATAGTCAAAAATAATGAACCCCACTTAGCTTTATATGCTGGAGTAGATGGATTAGATTGTTACCGCAAAATATTTAAAAATGTGGCCAAAAATTTAAATGACCCCTACTTAATAGCGTTAGAAATAGGTGAAAGTGAACGAGAAGACATAAAGACTTTAGCTGAAAATTATCTAAAAGACTTTATCTTCGAATGTAAAAAAGATTTAGCTGGCCGTGACCGTATGGTCTTTATCTATAAAAAATAATGAATAAAAAAATGTAATACCACCCATCATTAATTTGAAAGGTGGTATTTTAATGAAAAAAATATTAATTGTAAGTGCTGTTGTTATGTTAATAATATTATCAAATAAATCTTATGAAGAAATAATTATTCCTCAAGATTCAATTCGAGTTAGAGTGATTGCCAATTCTAATAGCAAGGAAGATCAAGCTATAAAAAGACAAGTAAAGAATACTGTTAGTGCTGTCACAACTGATATTTTAAAGGAAGCTAAGACTAAAGATGAAGCTGATCAAATATTAAAGGATAATTTAAATTTAATCGATCAGGAAATTAAAAAAACTTTGTCCACAACTAAAACGCATTATAAAATAAATTATGGTAAAAACTATTTTCCCCAGAAAAAGTTTAAAGGAGTTACCTATGATGAGGGTGTATACGATTCACTAGTTGTTACTCTAGATAGTGGTCGAGGTGACAATTGGTGGTGCGTATTATTTCCGCCACTTTGTCTAATGGAAGCTGAAGAAGAAAATACGAGTGAAGTGGAGTACAAATCGTTTATTAAAGAAGTAATTGATAAGTATTTTTAAATTCTAAAATAGAAAGATTCTAATACTATTTTATAGGAGGTAGTATTAGATGATAATTACAATCTTGTTAATAGCAGTGGGTCTCAGTATGGATACTTTTTCTCTATCTATCATATATGGGACTTTGGGTTTGGAAAAGAAAAAGATTATAACTTTGAGTTTATTAGTTGGTCTATTTCATTATTTCATGCCTCTTTTAGGGGATATTCTCGGTGAAAACATTTTAAATCTATTACCACTAGAACCATCTAGAGTAGCTGGTATCATTTTTTTAATTTTAGCTATTCAGATGTTTATATCCTCATTTAAAGAAGAAGAAACGACTGCGATAAAGGGCATATTTTCGATGTTATTATTCGCTCTAACGGTAAGTTTGGATAGCTTTTCTGTTGGTATTGGTCTATCTACTACTATCGATAATATTTATAATGCTGCATTATGTTTTTCAATTACTAGTTTTTTATTTACTTTTTGTGGGTTATTCTTTGGAAAAGAGTTAAATAATTTTTACGGAAAGTACTCAACTATTTTTGGTAGTGTCATTTTATTTGTTCTATCTATTTATTACATTTTTGTCTTATAAAGTAAAGTTGTATTGATAAAATCTAAATTTATGTTAAAATTAATTTGGAAAGATGGTGAAGTAAATGCTAGTAAATAGTAAAGAGATGTTGCTAGAAGCAAAAGCTAAAAAGATTGCCGTTCCACACTTTAATATTAATAATTTGGAGTGGGCAAAAACAATTTTGGAACAATGCCAAGAGTTAGATATTCCGGTTATTTTAGGAGTTAGTGAAGGGGCTGCTAAATATATGGGTGGCTATAAAGTAGTAGCCAATTTAGTAAACGGATTGATGGAAGACTTGAATATAACAATTCCTGTATGTCTACACTTAGATCACGGATCAACATTTGAGGCTTGTAAAAAAGCAATCGATGCTGGATTTACATCAGTAATGATCGATGCCTCAAAACACGTATTAGATGAAAACGTTAGAATAACAAAAGAAGTAGTAGATTATGCTCATGAGAGAAATGTAACAGTAGAAGCTGAAGTAGGACATATCGGTGGTCAGGAAGATGGAGTTGCCGATAGTAGTTTAAATGCGACTCTTGAGGATTGTCTTGCTCTAGTTAATGGAGCTGATATCGACAGTATTGCTCCAGCTTTAGGAAGTGTTCATGGACTATACAAGGGTGAGCCTAATCTTGATTTTGAAACAATGGCCAAAATAAATGATAACCTTGCTATTCCTCTAGTATTACACGGAGGAACTGGTATACCAGAAAAAGATATTATTAAAG
>CANRCI010000062.1 GCA_947629075.1 uncultured Bacilli bacterium
CAGCAGCAATTGCTTATTCCGATAATGTATATGCTGTTAAAACCCATATGTTTCTTGGAGAAAATGTTTTGGTCAATATGACAAATCGCTTAGGAATACAACAAGAGATGGAGGCTGTACCTTCTCTTCCTCTAGGGACTGAAGAAATAAGTATCATCGATATGACGAGTGCTTATGCGACTTTTGCCAACTTAGGATACCAAGTAGTACCACATTTTATTCAAAAAATAGAGGATAGCAAAGGTAATGTCTTATACGAATTTAAAGACGAAAAAGAATTGATATTAAACCAGAGTTTAGTCTACATATTAAACGATTTGTTAACTTGTACTTACGATAAACTTTTTATCGATTACAATTATCCGACGGTTATCAATGTTGCCGCTAAACTTAAAAGAAAATATTCAGTCAAATCGGGAACGACTGCGACTGATGGATGGACAATCGGTTATAATCCTCAAGTCATTACGGCCATATGGACTGGATATGATGATAATAAGACACTCGGTAAAAATTATAGTTCTTACTCAAAGAATGTTTGGGCTGATACAATGGAAAGTTTTTTAAAGGATACCGAAGAAACTTGGTATGAAAAACCCAATAATGTTGTAGGAGTCATGGTTGAACCTATATCAGGAAAACCTGCTACTAATGCCAGTAAAAAGAAAAAGGTTCTATACTATTTAAAAGGTACAGAACCGAGTGGTAACGAAATGGTCTTCGATGAAATATATGATAATAAAGAATAAAATCCACAGTAATTGTGGATTATTTATTTTGAGCTTGAACAGCTGTTATAGCAATAACACCGACGATGTCCTCAGTACTACATCCCCTAGACAAATCGTTAACTGGTTGAGCTATTCCTTGACAGATTGGACCATAAGCTTCGGCTTTAGCTAATCTTTGAACTAATTTATAACCGATATTTCCAGCATCTAAATCGGGGAAGATAAGAACATTAGCACGTCCTGCTACTTCACTATCAGGAGCTTTCGATTTAGCAACCTCAGGTACTATCGCAGCATCTAACTGTAGTTCACCATCAGCTTTGATATCAGGGTATGTTTCTTTAGCTATTTTAACGGCTGCGACTACTTTATCGACATCGGCATGTTTAGCACTACCTTTAGTCGAATGTGATAAAAAGGCAACAATCGGTTCTTTTTGAGTCAAAAGTTTAAAACTCTCTGCTGATGAATTAGCAATAGCAGCCAAATTTTCCGGCGTTGGATTTTGTTCGAGACCAGCATCTGCAAAAACAAAAATGCCATCAGCACCGTATTCACAGTTTGGAACGATCATTAAAAAGAAGGCTGAAACTAATTTAGCATTAGGTTTAGTTTTAATTATTTGTAAAGCCGGTCTTATAGTATTAGCACTAGAATGACAAGCACCAGAAACAATTCCATCAGCTTTTCCATCTTTTACAAGCATACAAGAAAAGTACATGTAATCTTCAGTTAATAAACGTCTAGCTTCTTCTTTGGTCATTCCTTTTTCTTTACGCAATTCGTAAAGTTTATCAACATATAAATCTGTTAATTCACTATGGTCAGGATCAATTATCGTCGCTTGTTCTAAAAAGTTATTATCATTAATTATTTTTTCTCTATTACCGATTAAAATAATGTCAGCAATCTCTTCTTTCAAAGCTATTTCAGCTGCTTCTAAAACACGTTTATCCATTGTTTCTGGTAAAACAATACGTCTTTTTTCTCTCTTAGCGCGAAGCTTTAACTCATCTATAAAATTCATCAACATCATCCTCTCTACTCTACTACAATTATAATAGCTTTAATTTAGATAGACAAGAAATTTAACACTTATTTACTCGTTTTAGTTATCTATTTATCTTTTTTTCATATAATGTATCGAAAGGGTGATTTTATGAACGGTGGTTTTGTACCTAATACAAACGCTATTGAAGGGTTTAACAATCCATATAACATTCCAGCAACTAACGAAATTACTTCCAATAACCAATATGCTCAAAATTTTCTGCGCAACAACATTGGACGAAATGGATCATTTTATGTATCATTCCCCGATTCAGTTGAATGGCGTGATCGAATATTCACTGGTACTTTAGAACAAGCTGGTAATGATTATTTATTAGTAAGAAGTAATAGTGATGGTCGAAGATATTTGATCTGGAGCGTTTATTTGAACTATGCAACTTTTGATGAAAATGTTAATATTAATTAAGAATGATTGTATCATTTCTTTTTTTTTGGTATAATCCAAGATGATAGGAGGCATATAAATGATTCCATATTTAATATTGCTGTTAGTCGTAATTATAATAGTTATCTTTTTAATTTTTAGGAATATTTCTCTAAAGTTTAAAGAAGTTTTAATAAAAATAGATGAGGGAGAAGAAAACATCGATAAAGAGATTGAAAAGAAGTACGAACTCCTAAACAAAATATGTGAAAGTATTAATGAAATAAATAAAACTAAAGTAATTAAATCGCTATATAAGATTAAAAAGAAAAGTTCAGATAATTATAAGTTAGATCGTGATATGGCTGATGTATACAATGAATTAAAGGAATATTTACTTGCTAATAAAAGTTTTGTACCAGATGATGAAAATGCTAAAATAATAAATGATCTATACGACAACGAAATAGAACTGAACGCTACTAAATCTTTCTATAACGATAATGTTGAGATATATAACAAATTAGTTAGTTCTTTTCCTTCAAATATAATTGCAAGTTCTAAAAAATATGATTTTAAATATCTATATTCTTTTAAAGAAGAAGAGTTATTTGAAATTATGAAACGAGAAAAAGAAGAAAAAGAAAGAAAAAAAGAGAAAGAGAAAAAAGCTAAAATTCGTGAAGAGTCAACTGATGTTGATGTCGAAGATGATAATGAAGAAGAATCTGATGAATAATTAACCACTAAAATTAATTAGTGGTTTTTTTATTAGTTTAAATTCCAATCGATTGGTTTAATATTTTTACTCTTTAAAAAATTATTAGCTCGTGAAAATGGTCTACTTCCAAAAAAACCATTATTTGCTGAATATGGTGATGGATGAGATGATTCGATTACGTAGTGGTTAGGATTTGTTATCAAACTCTTTTTAGCGCGGGCATAATTTCCCCAGAGAATAAATACTACTGGTTCTTTCTTTTTGTTTATTTCTTCAATAACGCGATCAGTAAATATTTCCCATCCCATATCGCGATGTGATGCTGGTTTATCTTTTTCAACAGTTAGAACTGAGTTAAGTAACAAAACACCTTCTTCAGTCCATTTTATCAAACTACCACTCGATGGGATTGGGCACCCCAAATCGTCATTCAATTCCTTAAATATATTGTTTAGTGATGGCGGTTTTCTTATTCCTGTCTTTACCGAAAATGATAAACCTTCTGCTTCGTTTTCACCATGATAAGGATCTTGACCCAAAATTACCACTTTAACATCTTTATACGCCGTATGCCTAAAGGCATTAAATATTTCATTAGTTCGAGGATAAATTGTTTTTTGTTTATATTCCTGTTGGACAAAACTTAAAAGTTTTACAAAATAATCTTTTTGAAATTCATCTTTCAATATTTCATCCCAATCATTACCTAACATAATATCACCAATTAAATTATATCATTTTTCTTTTTGGGTTTCCAATTTATATATAGCATAGATGTTAATAAGACAAATGAACGCTACTAAGATATCGATAAAATTCCAAATAGCAGTCGCTTTAATAACTGAAGATATTAAAATGGCCATTATGACAATTAAACGGAAAATAACTAATTTTTTCTTTCCTTTAAACAAATATTTAAAGCTATTTTCACCAAAGTAATAACCAGATATAATGGTTGAAAAAGCAAAAAGAATTATAAAAAATAGTAAAAAGTATTCTCCGAATAATCCAAAGTGAAAATTGAAAGCTAGATGAGCTGTTTCAATACCGTTGATACTGTTGTTAATGAATAAAGTATAGTTAGAGGTCAAAATGATTATGGCTGTGATAGTACAAATGACAAAACTGGTAAAATAAATACCAAATACTTGAAGAAAACCTTGTCTAGTTGGATCATTTCTAGTCATACCACTAGCAATTGCACTGGTTCCCATTCCTGCTTCAGTTGCAAAAATACCGCGTTGGATACCGACAATAATAGTTGTTATTAAACCAGAAGTCAACGCCTTAAAATTGAGTCCTTCTTTAATTATTAGAAAAATCGTATCAACTGTTCTCTTAGGATCTTTGATAATGACATATATACCCAATATTAAATATAATCCCGACATCAATGGTACTAAATATTTTGAAATAGTTGTCTTGTTCTTAGTGTTAGAAAAAATGAAATAACCCGATAAAAGAGTAATGATGATACCCATTAACAACTCATTATTAGGATACATCAAACTAATGGCCGTATTAATTGTATTCGATTGGATACTTAAGAAACCAATCCCATAAGAAAGTACTATTAACAAGGCATAGAGCTTGGCCATTTTTTTTAATTTTAAACCTTTACTCAAATAGTAATGTGGTCCCCCATAATATAATTTTTTACTTTTTACTTGATATAAAGAACCATAGATACTTTCTAAATAAGTAAGGATTGATGTAATTAAAGTTATAACCCATATCCAAAAAATGCTTCCTACTCCACCTAATTTAATGGCAATTGCAATACCAGCGATTGATCCAACTCCAATTCGCGATGATAATGACATGGTGAGAGATTCAATCGGTGTTATCAAACTGTTACTCCTAGTTTTTAATGACTTTATCATCTCTTTAATATCTAACTGGCGAAAGTGATATTTTAAAGAAAATTTAAGACCACAAAAAATGAGAAATACTGCTGTTACGCTCCATAGAATTTTAGTTATTACCATTTGAAGTATCACCCTATTTAATTATATATGAAAAAAGAAAGGTTTAACCTTTCTTATCTTCGACTATTTACTTTATATAACGACAAATATATTCCTTCTTTTAGATTGTGATTATTCTCGTTTTTATAATTGAACAACAATTCTTTAGTAACCTTCGACTTGGTAGTTTCATCTTTTTGATCATACGAGTTTTTTAACTCTTTTAACTCGCTAGATACTTCATAAAGATTTGGTGAAATACTAGGATTATTATAGTAATTAGTTTTATTTTCATAGACAGATGCAATGTTATAAAGAGTTGTTTCTTTATTATTTAATGAAAGTAATTCCATACCATAACTCAACTTATTAATCTTACCAATTTGTAGATTCATCGATGGATATCCAGTCGGTGGTGCAATGGCGTAAGCTGCCGTCTTAGTACTAGAAGTTCTAGCAGTAATATAAGTCATCTGTTTGTTTCTGATAGTTGGATAAATTACCGCATCGACATCATATTTTTCAAATTTAGATTTAATCGAATTTCTAAAGTTTTCTCGTTGTTCTTCGCGATTTTTGAATTCAGAACTATCGCGAAAGTCTTTATCGCACCAATTAGTTCTAACCCAATTCATATTACTTACATAACCACCATTATTGACTAGATCACTGTACGATCTGATACTACCTTCAGTATTTTTTAAGTATTGGTTAAAGTCGTAACAAAACAATTCGTAATTGTATGAATAATATCCATTATAAAAATCATCGATATAAACTATTTCAGCACCTAAACTTTTTAAAGTCTGAATTGACCTATTAATGAGTGAATAGACATCGAGATCCATTGAAGATTGGGCAATACCAGTCTTATTAGAATTAACACTAGTAAACTGTCTTACAACACCTATTTTAATACCATTTAGATTCTTTTTATTTAAAGATTTAGTATAATCGGTATCTTTATTATCAATTATATTTAAAAGAATAGCATTATCTTCAACATATTTAGTTATTGGACCAACTACATCTCTAGTTTCTTCATAATTAATTACACCTTGACCATTTATTGAGTCATGAGTTGGTCTTAAACCAATTAAATTATTAGCTGCTGAAGGAATTCTTACACTACCACCAGTATCCGTCCCAAGACCTGCAACAGCTAAATTAGCTGCTACCCCAACAGCAGTACCACCACTCGATCCATAACTGGAATAATTCGTATTATAAGCATTTTTTACATCACCATAACTCGAATACGAATTATCAGCGGATAGAGCAAATTCACTCATATTAGTTTTACCAATTATTATGGCACCAGCATCGATCAATTTTTGAATAACTGGAGCATTCTTCTTCGGATAGTTGTCTTTTAGAGCTTTAGTTCCTGCCGTTGTAGGAAGTCCCTTGACATCGATATTGTCTTTTACCAGTATAGGTAGACCAAAAACCATACTAGTTCTTCCACTTTTTTTATACTCCTGATCTTTTTCCTTGGCCAATTTTAAAGCATCTTTATTCAAAGTTAGTACAGCATTATATTTTTCGTTATATTTTTCAATTCTCTCAAGATATATACGCATTATATTTTCATAAGTCAAATACCCATCATCGACTGCCTGTTGTATTTCAGTTATCTTCATCTCAGTAACATCCACTGATGACGTAGTAGGCATTTTATAAGTCGTAAACGGATTTAAAATTGAAAAAGCGGAAAGTGCTACAAGAAAACGATTCATATTATCCCTCAATTCTATATTAAATTTTATCACTTTTTGACAAAATAAAAAAGTAGGAAATCCTACTTGTGATATGTCTCATTATTATTTATTTTAAAAGCTCGATATATTTGTTCAAGTAATATTACACGAAACATTTGATGGGCGAAAGTCATTTTTGAAAAAGATATTCTTAAATTGGCTACTTTCTTTATGTCGTCATCGACTCCATAACTACTACCAATAATAAATGTAATATTGCTATTGATGTTAAAAATACTATCTAATTTTTTAGCAAACTCCACTGAGGAGTATTCCTCTCCTTGAATATCTAGTAAAACAATATAATCTTTAGGATTGATTTTTTTTAAAACTCTTTCTTTTTCAAGTCTTAGTGCTACTATTTTATCATCTGTTTTTTCATCAGGTAATTCTATTATTTGGATAGTAGTATATTTAGATAATCGCTTTTGGTATTCATCAATGGCATCACGCCAATACTGTTCTTTAATTTTTCCTAAACAAATTATTTTTATCATTTTATACCTCTAATAAATCAGTTGGTTCATATTGATCAGTTATTATTAAGTTATTTAAATCAAATTTTGTCGTCTCTAGTTCTTCTTTTATTTCTTTATAAGCTTGTTCTTTGGTATTGTTATGTTCACTTAAATGCGCTAGTAAAATATATTTGGTTCTTTCACCAATTACTCTAGATAAAAACATACCCGTATAATGATTAGATAAATGGCCAGAATCACCAACTACACGTTGCTTTAAAAAATATGGATACGGTCCATTCATCAGCATGTTTTCATTGTAATTAGCCTCGATGACATATATATCTTTATTACTAGCTAACTGCCAATACTTTTTATTTATATAACCAGTATCCGTGACATATACTAATTCTTTATCACCATCGTTAATTATAATTCCATAAGAGGGAACATCATGAGAAGTATTAAACAATGTTATATTGACATCATTAATACTAAATTCGTTTTCTATGACATTTATATTTTGAATTGGGACAATTTTTTTAATTTCTGGAATTAAAGATTTCATAATGTATACTTGAGCATTAGTTTTTTTAACGAAAGTACCCAAACCTTTTATGTGATCACTATGGGTATGGGTGATAATTACGGCATCGACGTCCTTGGGATTAAACTCGATTTCTTTTAGAGCTTTAGTCACCAAATTATAGGTAATACCAACATCAATTACGATATTGGTATTACCACAGTTAATATATGTACAATTA
>CANRCI010000063.1 GCA_947629075.1 uncultured Bacilli bacterium
CTTTAAGGTTGGAACATATCTAAATAGTGCTTCTGCCGATACTGTCGTTATGAAGGTTGGCGACAAAAAAGACATAGAGTATACCTTAAATCCTTCTAATGCTACAATTTTAAAGACTGAATTTGTCTCAAGGAATGAAGATACTGTTAAAATCGAAGATAATAAATTAGTGGCATTAAAAGAAGGAAAGGCTAGAATTGTTGTATTTTTAACTCCTTTAAATCATTCTGGTTCATATGCTGTTTCATTTGATGTTATAGTGTCAAATACTCCGATTGAGGTTCAGGGAATTTATTTTCCTAGTTCTAATTATGAATTGTCAGTAGGTGAAAAAATAAAACTTACTCCTAATATAACACCTACCTATGCGACCGATAAAAACTTAAAATTTTATACTGAGGATAGCGATGTAGTTGACGTTGATAATCAAGGTAATGTTACAGCTAAATCTTCTGGTGTTGCTTTAGTTTATGCTGAGGCTTCAAATGGAATAAAAGCTCGTACAATTATTACTGTTCACGATTATCTAAAGGGTGATTTGAATGAAAATGGCACTGTTAATTCACTAGATGCCTTGGAAGCTTTATATTTTGCCATTGGAGAAAGAGATTATACTCAAAGAAAAATTACTATTGGTGACTTTAATGGCGACAATAAAATAATGGGCTATGATGCCATTGAAATTATAAAATTATACATAGGGTAGTCTATGGGTAAGTTAAAATTAAAAGTAAAATATCAGAAGATTATTTTAAATATTTTGGCTATAATTTTATTTCTAATATTTGTAGTTTCTACTTATAAAATAGTTACATCATTTATAGTAATTAGAAAAATCTGATAGACTAAATTGACTATTAAACGTAATGTATTTCTGCTTTCAATATTGACAATAGTACTTTTAAAAATATATAATATTTTTGTGAAAAGAGGAGAAAAAATGAATAAGAAAATATTAAGCAAATTAAAAAAATTTAAATTTGTAATCTGTTTATCTCTTATCATGATTTCAGCTTTTTTTGTCGGTGTTGCTTTTGCTGAAGAGAAAGCGCAAATAACAGTAACAGTCGACAAAGAATCATACGTAAGAGGTACAGATAATTATCTTACTTTAAAAGTTAATTTATCAAATGTATCCGAATATGCGGCCTTGACTTATCGCATATCATATGATGCTAATGCTTTCGAGGTAGAAAGTGTTGATGAAGACAATGAAGATTGGCTTTTAGCTGGCTATACCTTTGTTGCTGGAACAAAATCTAGGGATGATGGAAATGGTAGAAAATCGCTTGGAACTTCAGGTGTTTTCACTCCTAGAAGCAATAAAGAAAATGGTAGTTATAATGGAAAAGTAGGCGAGATAACATTTAGAATTAAAGATACTGCTGCTGGTCTTTATAATTTTGATATAAGTGTTGAAGAGTTCTATAAATCAACAGATAGAAATGGTGGGGCAGAAAATCTTGCTTACGATGTGATTAGTGGAACTGCTAATATCGTTGTTGGCGTAACTGATATAACTTTTGGTGATGGTATAAGCACATCAGATACTTTACAAATGATTAAAGGTGATACTAAACAAATAACTGTTACTCCAAATCCACTTGATACTACAGTCTCTTTAAATGCAAAATACGAAGTAACTAGTGGTGATAGTGTTAGTGTTGATGCTAGTGGTTTAATTACTGCTTTAAAAACAGGAAAATCAACAATTACTGTCAATGCTTACGGAATAGAAAAGGAAATTGAGGTAAATGTTACTAATCCGCTAAAATCAATTTCATTTGCCGATTCAGAAATATTGCTAAGTGGTGTAAATACAAATAAAACACTAACACCAATATTTAATCCAACTGATGCTGATGATAAAAGTGTAACTTGGGAAAGTGATCATCCAAAAATTGCTTCTGTTGATGAAGGCATTGTAACCGCTCATCGAATAGGTACTGCTAAGATTACAGTTAAATCTCGAGTTAATCCAAATATAACAGCAGAAATATCTGTTAGAGTAGCAATTCCTGTAACAAAAGTAAATGTTAGTGAAGATACTGTTAATTTGTATATTACTAGCGATGGAAGTTACAGTAAAACTCACAATATTGGATTGACTTATGAACCTATAGAAGCTAATCCAAAGATTACTTATACCAGTGAAGATTCTAGGGTAGCTACAGTAGATGATAATGGTTTAATCACAGCTATTGGCGGTGGTAAAACTAATATTAATATAGTAGTAACTGATTGTACAGCTCAGGGTACAACAACATGTAATTATAAAATCCCTGTTGAGGTTAATATCCCATTAGAAAGTATAGAAATTAAAGATAATGGCGCTTCTGTAACAGAATTGTCACTATATCCTAATCAATCATCAAATACATTGACTGTTGAATTGAATCCTTCAAATACGACGATTTTAGATAAAACTGTTACATGGACTAGTTCTAGTAGTGAGTATGTGAGTGTTGATAATGGTGTCATAAAAGCTTTAAAGCCAACTGATAGTCCTGTAGAAATAAAAGCTAAAGTTGGCGATAAAGAAGCAGTCGTAATGGTTACTGTTAAGACACCTGTCGATGGTAATACTGGCGTTTTAACACCAAATACAGATGTTACATTACAAAAAGTATGTGATGCCGGAAGAACTAATTGTGAAAAAGTCTTTGGTGTAACATTTACTCCTGCTTTTGGCGAAGATATTGCTGATGAAATACCAACAATAAGTTGGAAATCATCAAATGCAAGGGTTGCTGTTGTTGATGCTAATGGACTAGTAAAAGCTGTAGGAGTTGGCGATACTGAAATAACAGCATCTTATACAACATTAGATGGAACAAGTAAAGTTTTAACTGCTAAGGTTCATGTTATAAATCCTTTGACAGAACTTACTTTTACAAATAACAGTGTTATAGTTAACAGTGGTGATTATGGTCTATTACCAAATGTTGTCGATATACCTGATATAACAATTAATCCAACTGATGCTTCAAAAGTTGTAGATGGTGTTGTTCATATTTATACAAAAGATGATATTAAATATACAATTGATAATGATACTATTGCTCAAATTGTAAATGGACAAATTAAAGGATTAAAAGCTGGTATTGCTATTATTACAGCAGAATTAGACGGAGTTAAAACTACTCTTACCGTTGATGTTAAAGCTCCAATTAAAGATTTAACGATAACTAGTGATGGTAATGAAGCCGATAGTCTTAAATTAAAACGTGGTGAAGTTGTAAATTTAGGTGTCATTATTGATCCAGAAGATACTACCGATGATAAAAGTGTAACTTGGAGTATTGAGGGTGAAGATAATGGTGTTGTATCGTTGAGTAACGAGGGCGTTTTAAAAGCTTTAAAAACTGGTAATGTAGTTGTTTCTGCTACGGTTAGTGGAGTTAAAAAGACAATAGAAATAACCGTTTATACACCAGTAACATCATTTGAGGCTAGCAATGAAGATATGACAATTTATCGTGGTGAAGCTAATAAAAGATTAATCGAATATGTTATTAATCCAACTGATGCTGACGACGAAGAAAAAATTATTAATTGGAATGTTGAAGATCCAACTATTGCTAAAGTAGTTGATGGTTATGTTATAGGTCTTGCAGAAGGAAATACTACTATAACTGGTACTTTGAATAATGGTTTGAGTATTACTATTAATCTAGTTGTTCAAATTATCGAGCTAGATGATATTGAGGTAACAATTCCTGATGAAATGTTACGTGGTCATGAATATGTAATCGATGTTAAGCCAATACCTGGAGATTCTACAGAACTTGAAAATATTCAATTTACAAGTAGTGATGAAGATGTCTTAACTGTTGATGAAAATGGAAAAATTACTGCTTTGAAAGAAGGTAGTTCAAAAGTTACTATTAAAGTAGGTAGTATCGAAAAAGAATTTACGATAACTGTTGAAGAAATTCATGCAGAATCAATCGAAGCTAAAGTAGAAAAGAATACTTTGAATATAGGTGACGAAGAAGAAATTACTATCGATGTTAAACCTCAAGATTGTACCGATGATTTAACTTATACTTATGAATCAAGTAACGAAGGAGTTGTAAGTGTTAGTGATGACGGTATTATAAAAGCAGTAGGTAATGGTAAGGCAACTATAACTGTTAAAGCATCTAATGGTCTTACTACTGAGATTGAAATTGAAGTGCTAAAGAAATCTTCTGGAGTACCTAACACTAGAACTACATCTAATAATCATCATTTTTCTGATAAATCGTCTGTAGGTTATACTATTATATCTCTTTTATCTTTAGTATCCTTGTCTGTTGTTCTTTATAAGAGATATAAGCTAGATAAATAATGAAAAAATTATTAATAGGTTTTGTACTATTTATAGTGGTATGTACAAATAATGTATACGCTCAAAGCTTACCAACTTTTAAGGTTGGTAAGCTTACTTATAATAATGACGAGATTTCTGTACCACTTGAACTTATAAATAATAATGGCTTTAATGCTTTAGGCATAAAAATTACTTACGATACAGACAGTCTAGAATATATTGATGGTAATTTAGAAAATTTAGATGGTTATGAATTAAAAGGTGTAACGGAAAATAAAAATCATATTATTGTTATTTATGCTATTAGTACAGTAGAAGAGACTTTGTTTAAAGGTGATGGAGTAATTGCCAATTTGAAATTTAGAATTAAAGAAAAAGCTGTTGATTCATCTCTTAAAATAAATGTTACAGACTATGGTACAAATGAAAATAATTATTTGGATTTTTTCGTTGAAAATGGCGTTATAAGAGTTCCAAAAGATGCTAAAGTAGATGAAAAGATAAGTATAAAGGATGATAACGCAAGTAATTATACAACATCAAATGAAGATGTAGCTGAAGTTGATGAAAATGGTGAAATTCATTTTGTTGGTGAAGGTGATGTTACAATCCAATCGAAGGATGAATATGGTATGGTAATAAATGAACACAAATACGTTGTTAAAAGTGATACGTCTAAAAATAAAATTCTTGTAGTTTCCATATTCTTGCTTATTGTAGTTTCAATAATTTCTTTGATAAGTTTTAATTTAATTTCAAAGAAAAAAGCTTCTTCATCAAAATAGTATTATTAAATAACAAAAAAAAGAGGACATTGCTTGTCTTCTTTTTTGTAATATTAACTATTTTTTTAATTTTCGTATTAATTTTATTAATTTATAATGCCAAGATATAGGTAATTCGAATTCTCCAATTAATTCTTCGACATAACCATTGAATCCTTTTTTAAATTCATAGATTCCATAATCTTTAGGATGAGTATTTATATTGGCTGGAATACCATAAAAGTTGTGCTTTTTAAAACCATTTTTTAAGCCGTACTTAATTAATTCCCATTGTATTAAATATTGAGAATTAAATTTCATAAATTCTTCGTAGTTACCACTTGATAAATAAATTATTTCTGGTTTAATTAACATGAACATAGAGCCGGATAGGGTAATAATATCTTGCTTTTTTCTTTCAATTATTTCTTCGGCTTCTTTTATTCTTTTATCTATTGCTGTAATTTCATTAATTAAACTTTGCTTTTGATTATCATTATATTTTGCCGAAGACAAAGATGCCACTTTTTCTTCTTTTTCTTTCTTTTCTTGATTTAATCTTTCAATATAATCTTTTAAATTGAGTTCAGTAATAAAATATTTAATCTCGTTATTTTTAGAGAACAACTTATACATATTTTGAAAATAAGTTAAATCTCTTATAGCAAAATTTCTTCTAGCACCAGTCTCCTCCATTATACTTTGAAATCTTTCTAATTCATCATAGGAAATTTCTTTTACAGTAATGCCAAATTTTTCTGTTTTATGAATGATATTACGAACATTTGGTTTCATCTCTTTTAAAATGTCATTTTCATTTTTATTTTCTAGATCTAAGGAAAACATCCAAGTTACTTGTTCTGTTTCATTTAGAGGGACCTTTTTGAAACCAAGTTTCGTTAAATTTCTTACGACAGAAGAATTATCAATACCATTTTCTACAATATTACCGTCTATATCTCTTTCCTTATAGATTAAATACGGATCTACTCTAAACACATAAGCTTTTTTATCTTTTAAATATTTTTTAAGTTCCTTAGTAAAAAAAGATAGTAATTCCTCATCTTTTAAATCTAGAAGATACCCTCTAGGTGAGTAGAATTCATAACGATTGAAATGCCTTTTCTTTGCTACAAGCATGCTTGCTGCAACAATTTTTTTTTCTTTTTTTACTCCCACATACGAAACGGACCAATTAGATAATTTTTTTAATTTTCCTATTTCAACTGCTGATAGAAAACTTTTTAAAGGATGATTCTCCCAAAAAGCTCTATATTCTTTTTCAGTTAGTTCACAAAATTGCATATTAGCCTCCTATAATCAATTATAGCATGCTTACTACTTACTAGTAAACTTGTTTATTTTCTTCAAAAAAGGGAAGAATTATTAGCAATGGAAGGCAGGTGATAAGCCCAAAAATATATCTAAATTCGGCATATACTGGTGTTGCTATCATCATTGTAATCCACAAACCAAGAAAAGGTGTGTATGCTATTAAAAATTTTCTTTTTTTGTAAGAACTTAAAAAGTAACTTAACAACAATATTGAAAAAGCACTACCAGTACTAAAACAAATATTTTTAAAAGGAAAACTAGAAGAAGCGGTATAATCTATTACTTTAGTTAAAAATAAAGGCATAGTCGTTTTTATTTCTTTTCCATCGATAATTGCCCAATAGTTTACCTCTTGATACCAGTAACCTAAAGTTTGTGATAGATATGATTCTGTATATATTTGCGGATTCTTTATTAAAAGTTTTAACCAAACTTCGATAAATTTTATTTTATTTTTTTCTATTTTTTTGTTATCAGTAAGTCCTTTTACAGGATCTGAAATATAAGGTAAATATTTATTTTTAATTTCCTTTATATTCATAACATCTTCTAGATAATGAAGACTATTTGTATCAATATTTCCATCGAGTGCTATTACTCTTGCTATTTGCTGTAGGGGAATAGATAATGATTCGGTAGTATTCGTTCTAGTGACATTTAGACTATCATACAGTGGACCTTTAACTAAAAAATAAACGATGAATAAAGCACTCATTATAAAAGCAAAAGTTTTTCTTTTGTTTTTATAAGTAACTAAGATAAAAGGTGTTATAAATAGAGCAATATATATGCCATTATTTCTAAAAAATAATAGCATCAACATGCCAATTATGAATACTGCATACTGTTTAACATTGCCATTATTTAAAGAAAATTCTATTAGCGATATTAATATTAAAACAAAAGAACAACCAAATAAAACATCCTTCCAAATTGTAACGCTATAATGTGTATATTGTGGTAGAAAGGTATAGCACAACAATATAGCAATACATATTCTAATATCAATATTTTTTTTATATAAATAATTACATGAATAAGCAAATATTAAAGACATTACGAAAATCTGAAATATAATGTATAAGGCAATTGCCCAATTTTCGTTATGAAAAAGATTAATCCCAATATTATAAAATAATCCAACTAGTTGCGTATGTAAAAAAGGATGCCAATCAGAAAAAATCCCATTTTTAATATTACTTAATTGCATATAAGAGTCATAGGATAATTTACCCGGGAAATAACGCCAAAGATAAATTAAATAACTGATAAATATTATAACCCAAGCTACTAATAATAAACTTTTTCTTTTTT
>CANRCI010000064.1 GCA_947629075.1 uncultured Bacilli bacterium
ACTTACTAGGAAAAGAGTTGGTCAAAGAAAATATTGCCAAGTTTTCTACCTTAGTCTATGCCTTCTTTCCTTTTCCATTATTTTTAAATACTGTTCTTACTAACCAACATCACGCAACTTTCTTTCTTTTATTAGCAGTATATCTACTTATAAGTAAAAAGCACAAAAACGATAAACCAATAAAGAAAGGATTGTTGATCGGTCTATCTCTAAGTATCAGTAATCTAATGCGTCCTGAAGGAATAATCTTTATTGTGGCAATGACTGTTTTCTTACTATTAAATGTTAACAAAAAGAATGTCAAAAACGTTTTAATGTTATTTACAAGTACTCTATTAACTTTCTTGCTAATTACCAATACCGCATCACTGACAGTTAAAAGTTTAGGTATAAGTGATGTTGGTCTCAAAAATAAAGACCCTTACTGGAAATTCGTCGTCGGATTAAATGACCAGTTCAATGGACAATACAACGAAAAAGATGCCACAAACTATGAATTTGGAAATAAGGAACAAGCATTTGAAATTATAAAAGAAAGAAGTATTGATAACCCTGGAAGATTATTAAAATTGTTCTTGAAGAAAGAAGTAATTCTTTGGACTGATTCAAGTATGTACTGGTCAACTGACTATTTAACTGATAGTGGAAAAGATAATATTCGCACCCCTATAATCAATCTAAATAAATACTTTATTTACTTTTTCCTATTAACTGCCATCGTTGGATGCTTTAATCAAAAACACAAAGATAAGTTGTTGTTCATAATCCTTTTAACTGGTGCTTACTTTGGAGTTTATCTCTTCATCGAAATAATGCCACGTTACGTATATACACCACAAATAATTTTAATTCTTCTAAGTATGGCTGGCATGTCTAATTTATTAAATCTAAAAGAAAAGGAATCTAAATAAGATTTCTTTTTTAATAATTAAAAACAACTCGATAAGTAACGATATATCTCCTAGTACCTACTACATCAAATCCTCTTTTAAAGCTATAAGTTTTTACTAATTTATTTTGGGAATTATTCAACATATAAATATCTAAAACAATATCATCATTATCCCTTTTAACAATTATTTTATTTACTATATCTTTAATCAAACCGACATAGGTAGTATCATCATTAATTATTTTATCGATCTCATCTGCTATATCATTAACTGAACTTTCACTTTTTTCTATTCTTCGCAACTTATTATTCAAATGTTTCTCTTTAACTCTAAGTTTATCTCTTGCTAAATCAAACTCTTCCTTAGTTATATCATCGTTCAATAAAAGCTCAAGTAATTTATTATTTTTATCCGTTATAATACCTAAACTTTTCTTTATATCCTTTGAATCATTAACAATTCTATTCTCATAATTTCTCTTATAAAACGAAGTTAAAGTTCTTTTTAATTTATCCCCATCAATTATTTCTTTTATCATATCCACCAGTATTTGATTTAGTTCATCTTCTCTCAATGATGGTTCACTACATGTTTGTGAGCCATTGTTTAGGTGTTTGGAACATATCCAAGTTATTTTATTATTCTTTAATTTTCTACGATAATATGGGTGATTAAACTGACAATAAATCTTTGAAGTATATAAATAGTTCTCTTTACTCCTCTTCTTATTTCTTTTTCTCTCTTCTAATCGATCATTTGCCATCTTCCACAGTTCTTCTGATACAATAGCGGGAACTTTAGAAGTTTCAGGATAAATAGTCCACTGCTCCTTAGATATCTTTTTAACCTCTTTAGTTATGTAATCTATTACTTCTGTTTTACCACCACAGTAATATCCCTTATATTTAGGATTTTCAATAATTCTAGCAATAGTCGTAGAGTAAAACTTTTTATTACTAATTTCCTCGTTTAAAGTTTTAGCAATCTCTGAAAGCGATAATTTATCAACAGCGTACAACCGATATATTTTTTCTATTATTTTAGCTTCTCTCTCATTAACTATTAAACGTCGATTCTTTTTAATGTAACCGAACAAATTATTACCACCCAATAAATCCCCCTTTTTAATCGATCTTTTCATCCCAAACTTTATCCTTTCAGATAATCTTCTTACTTCATCTTGAGCCATACTAGCCATTATAGTAAGTCGTAATTCCGAGTCCGGTAAAAAAGTATTGATATTATCCGAAGTAAATAAAACCCCTACTCCATAAGATAACAGCTTACGAGTATACTTGATACTATCTAGAGTATTTCTCGAGAACCTAGATATTTCTTTAGTAACAATGAGATCAAACATTCCCATCTTGGCATCATTTATCATCTTCATAAAATCATCACGCTTAATATCCGTTGTTCCACTTACCGCCTCATCGATGTATTTACCAGAATATATCCAGTTAGGATTATCATCGATATACTCCCTAAAATGTTCAACCTGATTGATAAGTGATTTCTTTTGTTCTTCGTGATCAGTCGATACCCTCGCATACTCCACCACTCTTAGATTTATATCTCTAATACTCTTACCCTGATTTAATAAATTTCTAACTCTATATAAATCCAATCTATCACCTATTTTTCCAAAACTTTTATCTCAAACTTCTTATATAATTCATAACTTATTTTCTCTTCCTCATATAACTTCTTATTCACCAAAAACAATAACCTCATCATTATGTAATCCCTATCCACAAACTCACCTCATTACAATTTATGTATCTAATTTCTTATGTATCTAATTTCTTTTTAAAACAGTAACAGAACCTACTGCTTTAGAAATAGAACAACAAGGATATGGATACGTAGTTGGTTCCCTTGGAGAGATAGGAGGAATCGTTCCTTATACTTCTTATAGTGCTAGAATCAGTTATATCGAAGATAACAAAGAAACGATTGAAAAATTTGAACGAGCTATTCAAAAAGGATTAGACTTTGTCAACAACAACGACAGTGAAACAATTGCAAAATCAATTTTGAGCTTTTTCCCAGATACATCTTTAAACGATTTAACTAAAGTTATCGAAAGATATAAAAAACAAGATAGTTGGCCTAAAATAACAAGTTTTTCCAAAGAATCATTTGAACACTTACAAGAAATTATGACTTCAGCTGGACAATTAGACAAAACAGTTGATTATGATAAATTAATCTATAAGATTGATAATGAATAAACCAATTCTAAAGATTAAGAATTTAAAAAAAGTCTATCATGATACAGAAAACGAAGTTCTTGCTATTAAAGATATTGATTTAGAAGTATATAATAATGAATTTATCTCAATAGTAGGTCCTAGTGGATGTGGTAAAAGTACTTTTTTATCCATTTTATCTAAATTAGAAGATAAATCTGGTGGAGAAGTTGAGTTTTCCAAAAAAGATTTTAAAATTGGATATATGTTACAGAAAGATTCTTTATTTCCATGGCGAACAGTTTTAGATAACTGTTTAATTGGATTAGAGATAAGTGGAAATTTAAATGAAGATACTAAAAAAAGAGTAATTGAATTACTCGATACTTATGGACTTGGGGATTTTAAAAACAAGTACCCGGCTTCCTTATCAGGTGGTATGCGTCAACGAGTACCTTGAATACTGTATACACACAAAAATTTTTATTAGTAAACACTACATAAATAAAATCCTAGTAAAATTTTTACTAGGATTTTAGATTACTATAAACAAGTTCATTTATAACATAATTAATTTTTAGTTAACTTGTATGGATTTTCTTTGCTTCCATCTCCTCCAGATATTGTAAAGATGTCTTTTAAGACAATTGCTGGACGGATGGCATAACTACTTGCGGCATATCCACTATCAAGTGTTCCATCTTTCTTCAATATAAATAGTCTTGAATGGTCATCACTTACATAGTAAGGTGACATAAAAAACATATCTTTATCTTCAGACGATGTTAAATAAGTATTAGTGGCTTTGTCATAAATAGCTCCTGCTAAAACAGCTTCATCAACATCTAGTAAGGCAATTGGATATTTTAATTTTTGATTTCCGGCTGGATTATTAACTGTAAAAGTATCATTTCTAACATCACAGCTCAATCTAGGACGGGAAGGTAAAATTTCTCCTTCACCAACTACTCTTTGATAAGCATCAAAATGCAAATATTTATTATGGCTATCATGGTTGTCAGCATTTATGTCCCAACCGTGATATCCAGCTATTGTTCTATCATTACACCAAAGAGCATCTTCTAATTCACTAGTATGATCTGTTAACTTATCACCTTTTTTAAAATCTGAACTATTACCCTCATACCAAGAATCTATATATTGTTTAGCATGTGAGTCATTTTCATTAGTAGACTCAGAAAGCAATAAGTCAATGGTCGTTTCTATATCTCTACCTTCCTCAAGTTTAATTCCAAACAAACCACTAGCATATGTATCATGGTAATTTCCATAATCGTTATAATAAACATAGTAAACTTCATTACAAATACTGTTATCATTAAGACACGTATAGTGGAAGGCATTTGGTGTTTGATCTTTATAGTTACCTGAATCTCCTCCCCTTATATCATCTTCTAGTTCATCCAAATCTTTTATTACAATAGGATCTGTTAAAGTATATTGCTTAGTTGATTCATCCCAAATAACATCATGTCCAAAAACAGTTCCAGTTTTCAATGTTTTACCTTCTATAGCTTCTGCAAGTGATTGATTATTTTCTAATTCTATCGCGTATACATTTTCTCCTGACCTCTTATAAAGATAGTAAACAGTATTACAGGTATCACTAGTATTAAGACAAGTATAATATCGTTTTTCTGAGTCTTCTACATCATCAATAGCATCTTTGTAAATTAATCTAGCCGTTTCATTTGTATAAGTTTTGGCATCATTGATAGTGTAACTACTACCATTCCATTCAGCAGTCTTTCCTATAAGAACACCATCAGTTGGTATTTTAGCTGATATATCTTCTGGAGCTTTGCCCATATCTTCAAGTCTTGAAACTGAAATAGTATCAATATTTTCAACCATACCATACATATAGCCTACTTGGGCAGGGCTTGCTAAATCATTAGGCTTTGGATTATATGGTTCACTTCCAAGTCGATCACGTGTATCTGTACATTGTCCTCCATTTTCTACTTCACCATCATATATGATTTTTAAACCACCTGTTTCAGTAGTTCTTACAATTTGCCAACAGTGATTTGCATAAATTATACTATTGTTAACATCACCCCTATAATAGTAAACCGGATAAGCATTACTTCTTGATTCATAGTTCATATATACACCAGACACAACATTAGAATCAGTAAAATCAGTATATTGATCAGTTTGACCTTGAGCTTGTTCTTGCATAAATGCATAAAGGGCTCCACTCTTTTTAATAGTAATAGGAATTGTAATTTCTTTATAATATGGCTCAATTGATTTAATTATTATGTTTACTGTTTCACCGCCATTAATATTAGCTCCTGGTACAGGAGTTATTTTAATGTTTTCTACTTTCGTCTCTTTTGTATTTCCATTGATTGTTCCATTTACAGCATTACTCAATTGGAAATTAGCATTATCACTAATAGAAATCTCATATTCAGTATTAAAAGCATTATAATAATTATCTAAATAATTAAGAATATTTATTGGAACAGTTATTCCAGATTCATTATAATTAAAAACATCATTATCAACGTTTGCTTCAAAATAAAAAGGGTATGATGAAAATATTGTATCAAAGTGTCTAGTCAATATATACTTTGAATAAGATTTACCGCAAGTTATAGCAAAAGCAACAGTAACGATAGCAATCATTAAAACTTTAAGTATTCTCTTTTTTTGCATTTTCATCACTCCCCTCATTAAATTTCTTGATCTTTATCTGGCATTATCGAAGTTACTAACAAGAATAGACCGAGTGTCACAAATAAAGTAATAATTCCAATTGGTTTTTGAATAAATAATATTATTAATCCTAAAAAAGGAATCTTAAAACAATATTTTCCTTCAATATCTTCTTTGGCAACTAACCCTAAATCGACATCTGAGTTAGCATCACCTTTGGTAACATAAAATTCTCTATCATTTTCTTTGTGTATTTCAAATACTCTGTGTGTAACTACTGAATTTTTTTCACGAAACGCTATGACATCGTCTTTTTTAATATTCGTCGTCTCTTTTACGATGACTATATCTCCCATACGCAATGTCGGTTCCATACTTCCCGTTAAAACAATAAAATTTTTATACCCAAAAAAGCTGGGAGTTCTATCTCTATATAACAATTTTTGAACAATTATAACCGTACTATACAAGGCAATAAATGATAAAACGGACCAGAATACAATTCCCAATATCTTTTTAATTATTTCCATAATCAGCCTTCTACTACCTGAGTCGCTTCTAAATCAACAGTAAGTTTTATATTCTTCCCTGCATATTCATAACTGTTATCAGCCTTATCCCAGTCTACTTTGATATGAAACTTTTTCCTAACTTCTCCTTGATCATAAGGTAATTCATACTCATCAGTTTTTCCTTCATTTAACGTTATTTCTGTTCCATCATCACTAGTTAAAGTTACTTTTACTGGTATTTCTGTATCCACTTTTAATGTTAAATAATATTTCATTAAAACTTCATTAGTATTTTCTTCATTATAGTTATTAACATAAAAATCTGATTCATCAACATCTCCCGGTAACATATTCTCTAAAGTATAATTAAAAGTTGGATTATCTAAACTAAGAACAGGAATAGCAACTACATCATCAGCTTCACCTTTAAGCTCTCCCATATATCTACTAGAAGTAACATTAAAAGTAAATAAAAATAAAATGCTAATACAAAATATTAATGATATAGTTTTTTTATCTTTTAAATTATACTTCTTCATGGCTACCTCCTATTCTTTATTTTTAATTTATTTTTTGTTTTACAGTTGCTATAACGTTTATATTCTTATTTTCATAGTTGTCAGTATTTGGATTTATGAAGTCCTCTACTGGATCCCAACTCCAATAAACTTTTATGTTTACTTGGTCAGCAGCAGTAAAACCTTTTTCATTACTTGGAAGAGGTAAAACATTTTCTATATAGTTACCATCACTAATTTCGTGTTGGATATCATCATCATTGATTTCGTAATACGCCAATTTAAAATCTTTATCTATATCGTCAATATTAAATAAAAATTCATATTCCAAACTAACTTCTGTTTGATCAGGATTAATAATAAATTCAAAATAGCCACTGTTGTTTGGAGCAACCTTTTCATTAAGAAAAGTTGAAGATTCACTAAAATTAAATTGGACAGGGATGCCATCACTAACATTTATATCATTTACTGATACATTAAACTTTGCAATGTCTATGCTACTCGTCCCTTGTTCTACTTCAACATATCTAGATAAGGTATAACTAGCCACAAACAAAATACATAGAAATGTATAAAATATAAAGAAATTTTTAATTTTCTTTTTTGATCTGTATTTTCTTGTAGCCAATTGTTACACCTTCTTTCTTTTTAATATCCAGAAG
>CANRCI010000065.1 GCA_947629075.1 uncultured Bacilli bacterium
AATTAAAATATAAATAAAATGGTGCGGTTGAAATTACAATAAAGAAAAAAGAGATCCACGATCTCTTTTTGTTATGTTATTGTAATGGTTCGATATTTTAATCCTATCTGTCTACCATCGTAATAAACTTTATAATATAGTCTGAATATACCACGTGTTGTAGTATTAAGCGTTACTTCTCTATCATTTTCATCCAAAGTATAAGTAGTCACGGTAACATCGATTGGTGTACCATCTTTGGTGGCGATGACGTCATCACTACTAGGTGATAAATCGTAGTAGTCTAATGAATCGCCTACGGAATAGATGGAAGAGGTGTGCCTCAACGATACACTGTAGGTGCTGGTATCTTTTAGAGTAACAGTTATACCAGAACTAGAGTTACCACCGTAAGCTTCGTACGTCGTTACGACTTTATAAGTACCTTTACCAGTTGATAAATTAGAAATTATATAAGTTGTATCTTCCGTAAATCCTAGGAATTTACCATCCATATAAATTTTGTAACCAAATTTACCATAGTTTTCTTCAGCTTCACCGATTTCACTAGCAGCATTCCATTTAAGAGTAACTGTCTTAGCATTAGGATCATATGTCGCTTTTAAACCAGTGACATTGGCAAGACGGTTATACTTATTAGATGTTTCAGTAGGCTCTGTACCTTTTTTGAAGTATTCATAAACTACCATATCTTGAGGTGTACCACTAGAAGCTAGTTTAGCAGGATTACTTCCTCTTTCAATTGGAAGTTTAACAACAGAGTCAGGAGCTTCAAAATCTTTTCCTGTCTTGTTAAAGATTACACTACCAGCTGCTCTATAAAGTCTACCTCTTTGAACAGCAACTAGACCAGATTTGGAATAATATCCTTTTCTAGCACTTTCTTTGTTAATCTTTTCATATCCATACCACATACCGATAGCAGTATCAGGATCGAATCCAACAACCCAAGCGTCGTTTACGGCATTGCTTGGAAGTCCAATACTACGAGCTTGTTTTTCATCGAAGTTAGTAGTACCTGTCTTAGCTGCAATGTTGATACCATCAAGTTTAGCACCACTAGAAAGTCCACTCGTAACGGCAGTCTTTAATACATCAGTAATCATAAATGCAGTTGAATCACTCATAACACGTTTTCCTTGAGGTTGGAATTGAGTAATTTCATCAGTTGAACGATCAACTATTTTTCTTATCGTATAAGGTTTATAATAAGTACCACCATTAGCGAAAGTGGCATATGCAGCGGCCATTGACAATGGATTGTTACCTTTACCATTGAATGATCCGATGGCATGTGCTTCGTGTAGTGGTGTTTCCGGTTCAATACCAAGGCTTCTAACAAACTCGTTTAGTTTATCTTTATCTATTTGTTGGAAAGCTTTTAAAGCTGGAATGTTACGTGATTGGGCAAGGGCAGTACGCAAAGTAATGTTTCCCATATAACCACGGTCGGAGTCACGAATCTCTTGACCACTAGAGTAATAATATTTTGAATCATCAAATATTTCATAAGTCGACCAGTTATTGAATTCAATACCAGGTGCATAGTCAAATATCGGTTTTGCGGTTGAACCAATCTGTTTATCGATATCAGTAGCAAAGTTAAACGTTAGAGCACCACTTCTGTTACGTCCAGCTCCAATAGCTATAATTTTACCAGTATCGACGTCAACTGCTGCAATACCAGATTGAACGACTTTATTTTCCCAATCGAATGTTTTTCCACTAAATATATCATCTAATCCCTTTTGTTTTTTTCTGTTCATGTTGGTATAGATGTACAATCCACTATAAGGATTATATCCTTTAGCATAAGCTTCAGCTATAACTGTATCTAGGTAAGCCGAGAATTCTTGATCCTCGCTTTTGTTTTCTTGAATCAAATCTTCAACGGGAATAGAATTAGCTATATCCATTTCTTCTTTTGATATATAACCATGTCGATACATCAATTTAAGTACCGATGTTCGTCTTTTTTCAGTAGCTTCTGGGTGTTTATAAGGATTGTATGAATCAGGAGCTTTAAACATACCAGCAATCATGGCCGCTTCAGATAAGTTTAGATCAGCAGCATTTTTGCCAAAATATGTTTGTGAAGCTTGTTCAACACCATAAGCATTACTTCCCAAGAAATGGTTATTTACATAAAATTCGATTATTTCTTGTTTAGTATACATTTTTTCTAATTTAAACACTGACAAATATATATCAGTAAATTTACGTTTAATACCCTCTAAACCTCTACTTTCAGTTGAAGTAAAAGTATTCTTGATAACTTGCATCGATAGGGTAGAACCACCACCAGCATCGGATTTACCAGCTAACTGACCAATTGATGCTCTTAAGAATCTAGCAGCATCAAAACCGTTATGTTGGAAAAATCTCGAATCCTCAGTTGCAATGATGGCATTTATTAAGTTTTCACTCAACTGGTTGTAAGTAATTATCTCACGTTTTTCTGTTCCCAGTTCGGCCATTACTTTATCATCGGAATCAAGAACGATAGTCGTCTGTTTTTCGTTCAGTTGTTTAGGATCAAACTTTGGAGCAGTAGTTACGATGATGTATCCAAAATATATAATTACTGCAGTTACCAATATAGCTATTAGAGCTATCACACCCATCAATATGTTAATGATAATTTTTGCTACTTTGTTCTTTCTCTTTTTCTTTATCCATCTAGATATTATAAGTATTAAAATAATACCTACAACTAAGAAAATAGTAAAGTAAGGACCAATCAAATATAGGCACAAAACAGCGAGTAGAGCTAAAAGTCCAATTACGTAATACATTGTCGTATCAGTTTTTTGATTTCTTCTTTTCACTGGTTTATTTTTATTTGTCTTTCTAAATTGTGAAGTACCAACCGAATTGTTATAAGAAGATCTGACATTTATCGGTTTACTAGTTGAATTCTTACTAGAAGGATTATCTACTCTTTTCTTACTAGGAGTACCTCCACCACGTTTTTTATTTTCATAAACTCTAGTTGAGCTATTAGATCTTTTAGGATAATTAGAAGATCTAGTTCTTTTATTATTTGCCATTAAGTTCACCTCCGTAAAGTTCATCAATTACTTTTAAATAATCGAGTCTTGGTATATATTTTTCTTCAATTAAATAGGCTTTTTCTAAAAAATAATCTAATGGTATCGATTTTCTACTGTTGGATTCGATGAAACTGATCAAGTCTTGTCCCAATAAAATAAAGGTTTTATTGAGTTTTACAAATCTTACAATTAAGAAAGCTATTCCACCATTTAAATACATGTTCTTAAGGTGTAATATTTGGTGTTTGTGGATATTGCTAAGTGGAAAAGAAGTTTTACTAAGCGTTTCTTTAGCTTCAAAGTCGATATATTTACCGCGATATAATCCATTGTAATCAGTAGTTGACGGTTCTTTAAAATACGCTTCTTTAATCACCGCGCCTCTTTTGTTGTAATCGACTTTAGTTATCTGAATTGGAGTCGGCTTTTTATATATAAAAGCTATATTTTTATCGCGATAATATTCATTGCTCTGATTTATATCGTTTTCTAAATCCATACCACGATTATCGTAACTTACATTTTTAGGTGCATCTTTCTGTATAATTCCACCTGGATATTTCATAAAATCACCTATTATAGATTATACTATATTTCAAGAAATTTTACCAATAGTATTTAGCTTTTTTTAGCTAATTTTGTCGAAAGTATTTATTGTCGAAAAATTAAGGTTATAATAACATCAGGAGGCTATATGAAAGATACACATTTAATTGAAATATTTAATCGTATGATCGATGATGCTCGCATGAGTAGAGTTCTTGCAAATTTTTATTTAAAAATTCAAAAGTAATGTTATAATATCAACTTAAGGAAGTGATATTCTTGGATAAATTAGATAAAATTAAGCTAGAACTTTTAAAGAGTAGTATTCCTAAACAGTTATATTACGACATCAAAATATCTTTGGAGTCAGGTACTATCAATAGGGAACAAAGAGCAATATTTAATGCGATGGCAAGAAAAGTTGACTTTGAAAAAGTAGCTAAATTCTTTTATGACAGTGATAACTTGGAATTTATCTACAAAGATGATTTATCTGATCCTGAAGAAAGAGAAATTGTCGATAAATTGAATAAACTAATTGATGGTCCGGGAATATATAGTATTGTCAATCTTCCGGTTGCCAGTTGGAAAAATGTAATCACCGATCTTTATGAAGATTTAAATTTTATGCACAGTATAGTGGAAAAATATGATTTTGAAACTATCGAAAGAATGTTGGATTTTAATAAAAAATTAGTTGCTGATGAAAGAAATTACTATAATCAGGGTATTTTATTTATTAAGAAAGGTAACCTTATTAAATTCTATTTTGATGAATTTGTCGATGCACTATTTACTGGTGAATATTTAGATACGCTTACGGAAGAAGAATTTACTAATTTTTATTTAACTGTTTTTAATTATCCAAATATGATTTTTAAAGTAGTTAATGAATATAGAGATGTTACTAATGAGGATGGAATGGAAAAATACTTAGAACTCAGAAAAAAGCAGTTGAATATTGGTAATAGAAAATTAATTTTGGTATCTAATGAAAGAATAATAGATGGAGAAACTATCAGAAATAATTTGGATTTTATCTATGAAAAATTAGGTACTGATTCTAGTGAAATAGCTTTTAATAAAATGATGCAATACGAGAATAGAAATGCTGTTTTTAATGACTATTTATTCTATAGAGATAAGCTTTGGAATATCAGATTAAAAAATGGACGTTATGTCGATGAAGGAGAATTTGAAAAAATATTTGATGATTACGATAATTTTAATGGTTTAACAATTATCAGAAATTTATATTTTTTCAATAAATATGAAGAAAAAAATATTGAAAAATTGATTGATCAATTCGATAATGGTGAATATAGCAAATATTTTGATGATGATGAACTTCTATGTTTAGGCATTTGTCTAGCTCTTGCACCAATGTCATTTATTTACCGAGATATAAATAGTAATGAAGAAAAAGTCATCGACCCGGTAACTTTAAAAGAGATAATGGATCAAGAAATAGAGGGAGCAACTTTTGAAGAAAAAATTGATGAATTGTCGTTAAATGGAGTTGGCGAATACATAAATTCTGGTTATCAACAGACGAGAAAGGAAAAATATAAAACTAAAAGGTTACCAAATTAAAACACATATTGAAGAAATCGGCATAATGTTATATAATGTTATTGTTAATATAGAATAGGTTGGTGAATATTGTGTTTCAAAACAGAATAACTTTGTCACCTCAAGACATTCTAGAAAAAGAATTTAAGATTGATACTAGAGGGTATCGTCTTAAAGAAGTAGACCAATTTCTAGATGTAATTATTGGGGACTACGAAGAATTTGCAAAAATAATTAAAGAAAACGAAAAAGAAAAAGAAGATTTATTAGAACAAATTATGAATTTAAAACAAGAGGTTCGCAACTTGAAGATGAGTATTGAAATAGCTCAAAGTGGTAACAATGAACATAAAGAAGTAACTAATGTCGATATTATGAAACGTCTTGCACAACTTGAAAAAATCGTGTATGGTAGAGAAGAGAAAGAGGAAGAATAATACTTTGACAAACGCTGTATTCTTTGTAATATAGAGGAAAGTCCATGCTCACACAACCTGTGATGGTTGTAGTGTTTGTGCTAGAGGAAAAAATAACTCTAGGTAGTTAATCTAACGACGACGATTGACCTAAACTTCGGTATGGTCATAGTCATAAAGTGCCGCAGTGACGAATTTTTCTGAAAAGAAAAAGTGAAACGTGGTAAACTCCGCAAGTGAGAAACCCAAATTTTGGTAGGGGAACTTTAGTAGGGAATAAGAACTGAACTAAAGATCAGAAATGATAGATAAATGTTTGTCACCTATATGGTACAGAACATGGCTTATAAAGTATTATTATTTTTAATGGGGTGTTAATTTGAAAGAATTAGGAGCATATTTAAAACAAGCCCGAGAGAGTAATGGTGTTGGCTTAGAGGAAGCCGCTGATGACTTAAATAGAAGTGTAAGCGACATCGAAAATTTAGAAGAAGCTAATATTAGAGCGTTCAAAGATGTTCTCAGTATGAAAGAATTAGTTAAAGAATATGCTAAATATTTAGGTTTAGATCCAGATAAAGTAGTAGATGAATTTAACGATTTTTTATTTGAACATACTTCGAAGATATCTTTAGACGACATTTTAGAGGCTCAAAAGGAGATAGAACAGAAGAAAGTTATTTCTCCTTATACTAAACCTCCAAAAAGACCATTCTATTACGATTTGAATTTAAATACTAAACCATTATTAATAACGTTAATAGTAGTTTTAGTAATACTTATAATTTTATTTTTATATGTAAGAAGTGTTGATCAAAAAACACCAGTTATAAGTAGTGAACTTTTAGGGAATAGGAGTGATGTATGTGAATTTACCTACTAAGTTGACCGTTTCAAGAATTATTCTAAGTGTTTTAATAATATTTATTTTGTTATTTCCTTTTTATTTAATTAATATAAATTTTCCGGTTTATGATGTAAATGGTGTAGCAATCGATTTAAAATATATCATATCTGGTGTGTTTTTCATCGTTGCTAGTGTTACAGATTGGTTAGATGGATATATTGCTAGAAAATATGGTTTAATCACTAATACTGGAAAAATGTTAGATGCGATTGCAGATAAAGTATTAGTTAATTCAGTATTAATAATTTTAGCAGCTGTTGGTAAAATAAATGCGATTATTCCAGTAGTAATCGTTCTTCGCGATATCGTTGTTAATGCTATTAAGATGGAAGCAGCTGGTAAAGGAAAAGTTATTGCGGCTATAAAATCTGGAAAACTTAAAACAGCAGCTCTTATGGTGGGAACTACATTGGTATTCTTCTCAAATTTACCATTTGAACTTATAAATGTTCGTGTAGCTGACTTCTTATTATACTTTGCTACTATTATGTCAATAATATCTATGTGGCAATATTATTCAATGAATAAAGAAATATTAAAATCTAGTAAATAATTGATTGAAAAGAAATTTTTCTTATATAGAATTTCTTTTTTTTTCGCTATTTTATAAGGAAAAAATTGTTTTCAAACAAACGTTTGAAAAAGTATTGACTTTTTAGATTTAGATAGTGTATTATTAATATGTAGAAGAAATTTGGAGGAATACTTATGGCAAAAAAAGAAACAGGAAATAAAACTTTAGATCAAGTATTATTAGATATTGAGAAACAATTTGGTAAAGGTTCAATTATGAAGCTTGGTGATAATCAACATTTAGAGATAGATGTCGTATCTAGTGGTTCTTTAGCCTTAGATATCGCTTTAGGAGTAGGGGGGTATCCTAAAGGAAGAATTATTGAAATATATGGACCAGAATCTAGTGGTAAAACAACTTTTGCTC
>CANRCI010000066.1 GCA_947629075.1 uncultured Bacilli bacterium
ATAATTTCTTGAAATTAAACTACCTTCTAGTTGTTTATAAGTTTCAAGAGCAACACCAACAACGATTAGAAGACCAGTTCCTCCAATAGTTACTGATGATGGTAGACCTGAGAATGTACTGAACAAAATTGGAAGTCCCGCAATGATTACGATGAATAATCCTCCAACGATAGTCAATCTCGATAAAACGCGATTGATATATTTTTCAGTATCTTTTCCTGGTCTAACTCCTGGAATGAATCCTCCAGCCTCATTTAAGTTCTTTGCCAATTCCTCTGGTTTGATTTGAATAAATGTATAAAAATAAGAGAAAAAATAGATTAAGAATACAAATATTAAGAATCCTACTGGTTTTGTATAATTTAAATAATTGTTAACGAAATTAGTAAATCCAGTATTCTTAACAAACTGAGCAATTGTTGCCGGAATCGATAATAAACTTGAGGCGAATATTACCGGAACTACTCCAGCAGAATTTATTTTGATTGGCATAAATGAACGATTATCGCCATATATACTAGTTGTCTTATTAGTATATTGAATCTTAACTCGTCTTTCTGCCTCTTGAACAAATATTACTCCAATAATTATCAATAAATAAACAATGACAAACGCAACGAATAATGCTATTCCAACACCATTAGTATAAGTATCTTTCATAATCAATTCTTCGAATACAGTAATAAACATATTTGGGAGAGTTGCTAAGATACCAGCCATGATAATAAGGGAAGTACCATTACCAAGTCCTTTTTGGGTTACTTGATCTCCTAACCAAAGTAGGAAAGCAGTACCAGCTGTAAGGATGGTTGCTACATACATATAATCAAATGTCGTCTTACCAGTTCCTAGAAAAGCAAAGGCAAAAGCGAATCCTTCGATGAAAGCAAATACTATACCCATCCATCTAGTAATCTGATTAATCTTTTGACGCCCTACTGGACCTTGTTTATTTAATTCACTAAAATATGGAATGATATCCATCTGTAAAAGTTGCATAATGATTGAAGCAGTAATGTATGGCATAACTCCTAAAGCAAATATTGAGAAGTTCTTTAGGGCTCCACCACCCATTACATTGATAAGTTCTAGAAAATTAAGACTTCCTGTGACATCTTGTGTTCCCGGTACTCTAACATTAGTACCAACTATGAATATAAGTAGAGCAAATAAAGTGAAGAGCATTCTCTGTCTCAAATCTTTATTCGTTCTTGCAAATAACTGCTTCACAGTACGAAACAGACTAGGTCACCTCAATCTTGCTTCCAGATGCTTCAATTTTTTCTACTGCACTTTTAGAAAATTTATTAGCTTGAACAGTAAGCTTTTTATCTAAACTACCGTTACCTAATACTTTAATTCCATCTAATTGATTTTTAACTAAACCTACTTCTTTTAATAAAGCAGGAGTAACTACTGTATTATCTTCAAATCTATTTAAATCACTAACATTTATAACTGCATATCTAACTTTAAATTTAGCGTTAGAAAATCCTCTTTTTGGTAAACGTCTGTATAGTGGAAGTTGACCACCTTCAAATGTTGCTCTTACTCCTCCACCACTTCTAGCATTTTGTCCTTTATGTCCTTTACCACTAGTCTTTCCTAAACCACTACCACGTCCACGACCTACTATTTTTTTTCTATGAGTTGCACCTAAATTTTTCTCTAATTCATTTAATTTCATTATCCTAAAATCTCCTCTACTGATTTTCCTCTAAGTTCTGCAACTTCTTCAGGTGATTTTATTTGTTTAAGTGCATTAATAGTAGCGTTAGCCATGTTATATTTTGTTCTTGATCCTAGTGATTTAGATAATATATCTTTAATTCCTACAAGTTCTAATACGGCACGGACAGCACCTCCGGCAATAACTCCAGTACCAGCACTAGCAGGTCTCAAAACAACTTTGGCAGCTCCAGCTAATCCAGTTGTTTGATAAGCAATAGTTCTATCATCTGTTAGAGGAACTCTAACGATATTTTTATTAGCAGCTTGAATAGCTTTTCTAATTGCATCAGGTACTTCGTTAGCTTTACCGATACCTAATCCAACTTGACCTTTTCTATCCCCAACAACAACAGTAGCAGAGAATCTTCTTTGTCTACCACCTTTGTTAACTTTTACTACACTCTTAATTTCAATAACTTGTTCTTCAAGAGTTTTAGCTTTTGGGTCATTTCTTCTTTTTTGCATAAATTACCCTCCTATTAGAATTCTAATCCTTTTTCACGTGCTGCTTCTGCTAAAGCTTTTACACGTCCATGATAAAGATATCCACCTCTATCAAATACTACTTTTTTAATGTTTGCTTGAAGAGCCTTTTCAGCAATAACTTCACCAACTTTTTTAGCTGCGTCAATGTTACCACCGTTAGTTAACTTCAAATCTTTATCAAGTGATGATGCACTTACTAATGTAGTTTTATTTTCATCATCAATAATTTGTGCAAAAATATTTGAATTTGATCTAAACACGTTAAGTCTTGGAACAAAAGCAGTTCCGTAAATACTTTTTCTTACTCTTTCGTGTCTAGCTTCACGCATAACATTTCTTGATACTTTTTTTATCATAAGTAACTTCTTCCTTTCTTATATTAAGCAGCTTTCTTTCCTTCCTTACGACGAACATGTTCATCTTTATAACGAATACCTTTTCCTTTGTAAGGTTCAGGTTGTCTAACTTTTCTAACGTTAGCTGCAAATTCTCCTACCAAAACTTTATCAATACCCTTAATAACAAGTTCAGTATTACTTGGTGATTCAACAGTAATTCCATCTGGTACTGCCACTTCAACCGGATTAGAATATCCAGCATAGATTACAAGTTTCTTTCCTTGTACACCGAAACGATAACCAACACCAACGATTTCTAATTCCTTTTGGAATCCTTTAGTAACACCAACTATCATATTATGAATATTAGCGTTTGTAGTACCATGCATTGATCTTGTTTTAATTGCGTCATTAGCTCTCATTACAGTTAAAGCATTATCTTCTACCTTAATAGTAATATCTTTTACTAAAGTAGTAGTTAACTCACCCTTAGGACCTTTAACAGTAACAACACCATTTTCTTCTGTAACAGTAACTCCCTCAGGAATCACTAATTTTCTATTTCCTATACGACTCATGTTAGCCTCCTTACTTTAGTCTTACCAAATATACGCAAGTACTTCTCCACCAAGATTTTGTTTACGAGCTTCTTTATCAGTCATAATACCATGAGATGTAGAAATAATTGCAATTCCTAATCCATTTAAAACCTTTGGTACCTCATTACTTTTAGCATAAACTCTAAGACCTGGTTTTGAAATACGTTTTAATCCAGTAATTACTCTTTCTTTATTTTTTCCATATTTAAGTGTTAAAACGATAGTTCCCTGAACATCTTCTTTAACAACTTTATAATCTTTTATAAATCCTTCTTCTTTTAAAATTCTAGCAAGTTCTACTTTTAATTTTGAAGCAGGCACTGAAACTTCAGTATAACGCATTGCGTTTGCATTTCTAATACGTGTAAGCATATCTGCAATTGTATCAGTTACTACAGCCATCTTTAATTCCTCCTTCCCAAATTACCAGCTTGATTTTTTAACACCTGGTATTTGTCCTTTATATGCTAATTCTCTAAAGCAAATACGGCAAATTCCAAATTTACTCATTACAGCATGAGGTCTACCACATCTCTTACAACGTGAATACTCTCTAACCTTGAATTTTTGCTTTTTATTTGCTTTAACAATCATACTTTTCTTTGCCATTATTTACCCTCCGATTACTTTCTAAATGGAATTCCTTTAATAAATCATAAGCTTCTTCATTAGATTTAGCAGTTGTTACTAAAACGATATCCATACCTCTTACTTTAACTACTTTGTCAAATTCAATCTCTGAAAAAATAAGTTGTTCTTTAATACCTAATGTATAATTACCACGTCCATCAAATGCTCTAGGTGAAACACCTCTAAAATCACGAACACGAGGTAGAGCAATAGATATTAATTTATCTAAGAAATTATACATATTTTCTCCTCTTAACGTAACCTTACATCCAATTGATTGACCTTCTCTAACTTTAAAACCAGCTATAGATTTTTTTGCTTTAGTAATAACGGGTTTTTGACCAGATATAATAGTCAAATCTTCAACAGCGGCATCTAACAATTTAGAATTACCAGTTGCATCTCCAACACCCATATTAATAACTATTTTCTCTAATTTAGGAACTTCCATAATTGATTTATATTTATGTTTTTCCATTAAACTTGGCATTATCTCATTTAAATACTTTTCTTTTAGGCGGTTCATATTTTACCCTCCTTACTAATCAATCTTCTCGCCAGATTTTTTAGCGACTCTTATTTTTTTATTATCTTTGTCGATAGTGTGTCCAATTCTAGTTTTCTTACCAGTTTTAGGATCTAACAACATAACATTTGAAGCATGAATTGGTGCTTCTACTTCAAGGATCCCACCAGTTTCTTGAGCGTTTCCTTTTCTGTGTTTCTTTACAATGTTACATCCTTCAACGATTACTTTATTTTCATTTTTTAATACTTTAGTGATCTTTCCTTCACTACCCTTACTAGCACCGGCGATTACTACGACTTTATCTCCTACTTTAAAGTTCATAAAATCCTCCTTTATAGTACTTCTTTAGCTAAAGATACTATTTTCATGAAATCTTTATCACGTAATTCACGAGCAACAGGTCCGAAAATACGAGTTCCAACTGGGCTCTTATCTTCTCTGATTATTACGCATGCATTATCATCAAACTTAATATAAGAACCATCTTCACGTCTAATACCTTGTTTAGTTCTAACGATAACAGCTTTAACTACCTTTCCTTTTTCGACAGCTCCATTAGGTGTGGCTTTTTTAATTGTACCAACAACTATGTCACCGATATTACCTGTTTTTACTTTGCTTCCACCTAGTACCTTAATAACTAAAAGTTCTTTAGCACCAGAGTTATCAGCAACTTTTAAACGACTTTCTTGTTGAACCATAATTAATCCTCCTTCACCTAAGTTATAAAATAACTGCTTCTTTTACTATTTCAGCTAAATAGAATCTCTTAGTAGCAGACAATGGTCTAGTTTCAACTATTCGTACTACATCTCCCTCTTTAGCTTTATTTGTTTCATCATGTACAGCATATTTCTTAGAGCTTTTAACTCTCTTACCATACAATGGATGTTTTTTATAAGTTTCAACCAATACAGTAATAGTTTTATTATTTTTTGCGCTTACTACTGTTCCAACTAATGATTTTCTAGTCTTTTCCATAAATATCCTCCTACTCACCTAACTCACGTTCACGAAGAACTGTTTTAAGTCTTGCTACAAGATGTCTTAACTCTCTGATTCTTGAAGGTTTTTCTAAATTACCAGTTGCTTGTTGGAAACGCAAATTGAATAATTCTTCTTTTGATTCTTTAATTTTAGCTTTAATTTCGTCAGTGGATAAATCTCTTATTTCATTAACCTTCATTTGTATCACCACCATCTTCTTTCATTACAAATCTAGTTTTAATAGGTAGTTTGTGAGATGCAAGCCTTAAAGCTTCTCTTGCCGTAGCTTCATCAACTTCAGAAATTTCAAACATGATTTTTCCTTCCTTAACTACTGCTACCCATTTTTCAACATTACCTTTACCTTTTCCCATACGTGTTCCCAAAGGTTTTTGTGTTAGTGGCATATGTGGGAATATATTGATCCATACTTTACCACCACGTTTCATATAACGAGTCATAGCAACACGAGCTGCTTCGATTTGATTTGAAGTAATCCAAGCACCTTCACGAGCTTGAAGACCGTATGTACCTTTGCTTAACTTAGTATTACCTCTAGCATGACCTTCGTAAGGTAATCTATGAACACGACGATATTTTGTTCTTGATGGTATTAACATAATTAATTACCTCCTTTAGCCTTTTTATCAAGTATTTCACCTTTATAGATCCATACTTTTACACCAATCTTACCGAATGTTGTATCTGCTTCTGCTGTAGCATAATCAATATCAGCTCTAAGTGTATGTAGAGGAATAGTACCTTCACTGTATCCTTCACTACGAGCAATATCTGCTCCTCCTAAACGTCCAGATACTGAAGTCTTTATTCCTTTTGCTCCTGCTTTTAAAGCATTTCTAATCGCTCTTTTTTGAGCAACTCTAAATGATGCTCTGTTTTCAATTTGTTGAGCAATGTTTTTAGCAACAAGTGTAGCATCGATATCAGTCTTTTTAATATCAACGATAGATATTTGAACATTTTCTCCAGATATTTTAGCTACTTCTCTTTTTAATTTTTCAATTTCTTCTCCACCTTTACCGATGATTACACCAGGTTTAGATGTATGAAGACTTATTTCACATCTTTTATTATTTCTCTCAATTTCAACTTTGCTAACTGATGCATCTTTTAGTCTTTTTTCTAAAAATTTACGAATCTTTAAATCTTTTTCCAAGTAATTAGAGAATTCACTATTATTAGCATACCAATTAGATTCCCAGTTTTTATTGATACCTATTCTAAGTCCATTTGGATTTACTTTTTGACCCATACTAACCTCCTTTAAGATTACTTACTAGCCACTGTGATAACAATGTGACTAGTTCTTCTGTCCTTATGACCGATATGACTTCTTGAATCGAACATATATCTCTTCATAACAGGACCAGCGTCAACTCTAGCTTCTTTTACATATAAAGTATTAACATCTAGATTCAAATTGTTAACTGCATTTGCAATAGCTGAATCTAAAACTTTCTTTGTAAGCTTAGCTGACTTTTTATTCATATTATTTAATATGTTTAATGCATCATTAACATCTTTACCACGAATTAAATCAACAACTAATCTTGCTTTAATAGGTGATACTCTAAGAGTTTTTGCAATTGCTTTTGCTTCCATATTCTTAATTCCTCCTAGCTATTATTATTTCTTATTCTCGCCGTGTCCACCACTTTTACGAGTTAGAGCAAACTCACCAAGTTTATGTCCTACCATATCTTCAGTAACATATACTGGAATAAACTCTTTTCCGTTATGTACTGCAAAAGTGTGTCCTATAAAATCAGGAAAAATTGTAGAACGGCGTGACCAAGTCTTAATAACTTCTTTTTTTCCATTTGTATTTAATTCTTGAACCTTTGTCATCAATCTATCAAAAACATAAGGTCCTTTTTTCAAACTTCTTGCCATAATAATCCTCCTTATTTACTACGACGACGTACGATAAACTTATCAGACGCTTTTTTCTTTCTAGTTTGAACACCAAGTGCTCTTTTACCCCAAGGTGTCATTGGTGATTTACGTCCTACTGGAGCACGTCCTTCACCACCACCATGTGGGTGATCATTAGGGTTCATTACAGAACCACGGTTTGTTGGTCTAATTC
>CANRCI010000067.1 GCA_947629075.1 uncultured Bacilli bacterium
TCACCACGTTTACCAGGACAAATATTTTCACACAATCCACAACCAGTACAATTTTCATAACTAAAGCCGATTGTGAATTTTAAATCTTTATCTTGTAGATTAGCATTGATCAAATCTTTTCTAACCGCATCTGGTAAATATTCTTCCTCTTCGTCGTTAATCAAAAATGGTCTTACCACCGCATGAGGGCAAACAAATGAACATAGATTACAACTAATACATTTTTCACTATTGAACGAAGGTAGACGATCAGTGATATTTCTCTTTTCAACACTGGCCATACCACCATCGAAAGATCCATCCATAAAGCCACTCAATTGACTTACTTTTAACGAATCACCCTTCTTAGCTTCCAACATACTGAATAAATCTCTTTTACATCCTGCTAAAGATTTAGTTGGCATATTAGAGGTATCAACTTTCTCTAAAAGATCTAAAGCTCTATCGATAAGCTTTATATTCTTATCAATAATACTTCTACCTTTATTAGTAAATAACACCTCTAAATTCTTCTTTAACTCTTTAATCGCAAAATTAAATGGAATAATTTTACTCAATTTAAATATCAATGTTTCAATAATGGTATTTATTTTATTATTAAGTCCTACTTCCATAGCCGCATCAGTAGCATCAACTATATAAACTTTAATATTTTTTTGAGTTATTATTTTTTTATCATGATTAGTAAAGTAATTTAATACTTCATCTTTACCTTTATTAGTATTGAGTAAGAAAATACCATTTTCACAAATATTATCTAGCATATTGTATTTTACTAGGTAATTGTCTTTAGTACACACTACTAACTGAGGACTTTCGACGTAATAAGTACTTCTTATCGGTTGATTAGAAAAGCGCAGATGACTACGAGTAAGTCCCCCAGATTTTTTAGAATCGTATTCAAAATATCCTTGGGTATAGGCCTTAGTATTACTACCAGTAATTTTTATTATATCTTTAGAGGCACTTACCATTCCATCAGAACCAAAGCCATAAATTAGTATTTCATGACTGTCATTCGGCATGTCGAACTTTACTTCTTTTAGACTCTTTTTAGTAACGTCATCGACAATTCCAATCGTAAATCCATTGAATTTTTTAGGATTATCTAGAAAATCGTATATCGCTTTAATTTGATAAGGAGTGGTATTCTTACTAGAAAGTCCATATCTTCCACCGATTACTTCAATATCTTTATTATGTTCACTTATGACGTTTTTAACATCTAGATATAGTGGTTCAGCTGCCCCACTTTCTTTAGTACGATCTAAAACAGCAATTTTTTCAACTGTATCAGGCAAAACATCTAAAAGATATTTACTACTAAATGGTCGATACAAATGTACTTCGATAAGTCCTAATTCTTCACCATTACCATTCAATACATCGATCGTTTCCTTTATTGTTTCGCATACTGATCCCATCGCAACAATTACCTTCTTAGCTTTTTTACTACCATAATAGTTAAAAGGTTTATAGTCACGTTTAGTTATTTTATTAATTTCAGCCATATAATTGTTAACAATATCGGGTAAATTATCATAATATTTATTTCTAGATTCCGCTATTTGGAAATAAATGTCATCATTTTGATTAGTACCGCGTGTCACGATGTTGTTGGATAGAGCACGACTTTTAAATTCGTTAAGACTATTCATATTAATTAGCGACTTAACTTTATCCATGTCCAATAGTTCAATTTTTTGTAATTCATGCGAAGTTCTAAACCCATCAAAAGAATTGACAAAAGGTATTCTTCCTTCAATAGTTGATAAATAACTGACACTGGTTAGATCCATTACTTGTTGAACACTAGAAGATACCAAAATGGCAAAGCCAGTTTGACGGACAGCATAGATGTCCTGGTGATCGCCAAGAATAGATAGGGCATGGGTTGCAATACTACGCGATGCAACATTGATAACACATGGTAACATTTCCCCTGCTATTTTATACATGTTAGGAATCATTAAAAGCAATCCCTGACTAGCTGTAAAAGTTGATGCAAGCATTCCGTTTTGTAATGCACCGTGAACCATACCAATGGCTCCAGCCTCGCTTTGCATCTCTACTACTTTAACTACATCATTAAAAAAATTCTTTTTACCACTACTTGCCCATTTATCTGTATATTCAGCCATTGGAGAAGCTGGTGTTATCGGATAAATCCCCGCAAGTTCTGTAAAGTTGTAGGCAACATAGCTGCAAGCTTCGTTACCATCCATTATTTTGTATTTCATCTCATCACTCTTTTCTAAGTTCATTTTTATTATATAATAAATGCGCGAAAAATGAAAACATACTTTATTTTTTTGACATATTTCTAAACCAAAAAAAAGAATGTTTGACACATTCTATTTTTAATTGACGACAGTTACTTCACAACTAGCACGTTTACCATTATACGTTTTAGCAGAAATAGTTGCCTTACCAGCTTTTTTAGCTACTACCCAATAATTTTGAGCATCGTATTCGGCCACAGCGGAATTGGTTGATGACCAAGTAATCGTCTGATTAGTCGAATCCTTTGGATATACAGTTGCGCGAAGTGGCATTTTAGTACCAACTTTAATCGTTAAACTAGTATTTGAAAGGCCGATACTTTCAGGAATGATATCACCACTTACTACTTTGACCGTACATCTAGCTGTCTTATTACCACTACTTACTGTTATCGTAGTTGTACCGACATTAACAGCTTTGATTTTTCCCTTATTGTCGATTGTTGCTACACTACCATTTGACGAAGTATAAGTAATCTTTTTGTTAGTAGCATTCGATGGGGAAACCGTGGCGACTAAATTAGCTGTTTGTCCACGAGCTAAAGTCATAGATGTCGAATTCAATTTGATACTGGTCACTGGTATTTCGGTACTAGTTACCGTAACATGGACTGTTGCTTTTTTACCATTACTAGTCATTGCTGTAATAGTTGCACTTCCTACCCCTCTAGCATATATAGTTCCACCACTAACTGTTGCGACACTGGTATTACTACTAGACCAAGAAATACTCTTATTAGTAGCATTTGATGGCGTAATAGCTGCACTTACATGATAGCTTGAACCATTTTTCATAGTAACGGAATTAGTTGCCAGTGTTATCCCGGTAACAGGATTTTTATCAGCTACAACTTTAACGGTACAAGTAGTACTCAATCCATTGGCTGTTTGAGCTTTAATCGTCGCTGATCCAATTGCTTTAGCTGTCACTTTACCACTGGCATTAACTGTTGCTACCGTATTATTAGAACTACTCCAAGTAGTTTTCTTCGTCGTCGCATTACTAGGTTCATAACTTATCTTTAAACTATAAGTCTGTTTTGGAGTCAAAATAATTTCACGGTTGTTCAAAGTAACTTTCTTAACTGGAATTTCTCGAACAGTAACTTTTCCACGAGCTGTTTTACCCAAGTAATCAGTAATTTCCAGTATCGTTTCACCCTCACTTATACCAGTTATGACACCCTTAGCATCAACTTTAGCAATTTCTTCATTAACTATTGAATAAGTCATTATTTTTAAAGCATTATTAGGTATTGTCGTAAACGAAGCATTAGCTTTAGCACCAAGTCCAACCTCGATATCGTTAACTACTAACTTTTCAACTAAAACTTCATCACTTTTAACATTTACTCTAATCTTTACTGCTTCACGTTCATCTTGCGGTTTGATAGAAATGTAACAAGATCCACGGTGAAGAGCTTTGACAACTCCACCTTCTACTGTTGCAACATTGGTATTACTACTGCTCCACTCTACATCTTCAGGTTTAGCACCAGTAATTTCTAAAGTCTTCTCTTCTCCCTTGTTTAATTCCACTATCTCATCTTTAAAGGCAAGAGGATCCAAATTACTTATAACAGTAACTAAAACTTTACTAGTTTTACCACCTTTAGGTTTAACTTTAATTATGACAGTCCCCTCTTTTAATCCTTTAACTTTACCAGCCGTAACACTAGCAATAGTCGGATCAGTTGAGGTCCATACCAATTTATCTTTATCCGAAATACTTGTCTCAATTACTTGTTCTTCCCCTATTTTTACAACCATATCTTTAATAGTGACACCCGCTGTTTTATTGGCTTGAACGACAAAATAGATGATCAATGCCATTACAATGACAATGATAGGTATTAACACCAACATCAAACGTCTAATTTTTTGCTTTCTCAATAAAGTCGGATCAGTATCATCGAATGAAACAAAATCGTTATTGGAGTCTTGTTGTTGATCTTTATTCTCTTCATTTTCTTCAAAAGACTCTACTTCTTCCATCGGCATACTGAAATTGTTATTGTTACTGTTTTCATTTATTTCACTAGAATTGTTATCATACATATTATTTTGGAAGTTTACATCTTCACTGTTAGAAAAATCGTTATCGTCATTCATAACTATTCCTCCTTATTCTAATAATATATTAACACATTATTACAGCAAAAAAAAGAAGACATCTATTTTTATTTGTCTTCTTTTTATCATTTTACAACTAACCAAGCATTAGGAATTGCTCTAGTCTTAGCTTTGAAATTACCATTACGTGGATTAGTGATTATTTCGTGATTTAAAGTCATCGCACTGGATGTACCACCATCCATATTAGCAGCATTATAAGCTCCATACAACTTCATAACTTCAGCTAAATCGTTCATGTCAGCTCCAACACTAGCCGTTTGTCGACCATCGATAACTAATAATAAGACAATACCATCTTTTCTTTGACCAATCGCCGTACGTGGTGCTTGTCCCCATCCACCATTTCCTTTGATGAATGAAGATTCACCGTTTACTATTAGGAACGGACCAAAGTCAACCGCATCTCTTATACCGGCATTTATGGCTTGTTGGGCACTCATTCGTGATAGAACTAATTTATTTTCTTTATTGAATCCAACTATTCCACCAACTCCGACAGCTCTGACATTATTGGCAAGCAATTTTCCACCAGAGATTACCACACCATGAGGAACTCCTCCAGTACTATTCCAGTTAGGATCATAGAACCCACCAGCATTAGTTCCGATAACGGCATTATAGTTTTTCGAAATAGTTGTAAGCATCTGTCCATAAGATCCAGCAAGTGAAGAACCAAGTCCCTTACTTACTCCAATTATTACCTTAGAAGGATCGTAGACAACTGCTAACTTACCACGATATCCATTTCTCTTTATATCAATAATCTTATATAGATCATTACCTTTATCTCTTTTTAAAACTGCTTCTTCATATTTATTGGCATAAACAGTTGGTCTTTCCTGACTGATATTAATTTGATTAGGATCAGTATCTTCCCCAGACTCTATTACCATATTCTCTGATAACACTTTGTTGATGTAATCTTCACTGTAAAACCAAGTTGCTAAATACTTGTGATTCATCGTCGTCATAGCAGTAGGAATCAACCAATTTCTAAAACCATCATACGGTCCATATAAAAGAAACATTACTAAAGAAGAAAGACCAATATAAAAAGTTAAGAAAATCCCTAACAAAATCTTAAACCACAACTTAACCTTTCTTCCTGTCTTAATCTTTTTATTTTTAAACCTCATCAAAAGTCCCGCGAATAAAAGACCAAAAGACAAAACATCAAGAATTAAAATATCTACTGATAAAGGAATATTTATAAGTTCATGACTATGTAGCGAAATTATAAATAGATAAGTAAACAAAGGTATTAAGAACGCACTTAAAATGATTAGTTTAATACCAACTACTCTTTTAGATTTACGATATGGAACTTTTCTTAAAACTTTTTTTGTCTTTTTACCGGATTTAGGTTTCTTACTTGTACTAGAATTTATTTTAACCACAGGTTCTTTACTATTTCCGCTCATACAACAATCTCCTTGTTACTATTTTTCTACAATTGTATCTGGTTCATACTCTTTTAACAATTCTTGACCTTTAGACTTATTGTACATCTTTACTTCTTCATTAAATTTTTCTATATCACTGTTAAAATAATTTATCATCTGACGATAATTAAAGAGAAAAGCTTCACTTTTGTTTTTTACATCATCATCACCACTAATACTAGCCATCTTAGGTGTTTCTTCTTTCAAGTTCTGTGAAACGTCTTCAACTTCTTTAACCACTTCAGTATATTCATCTAATTTTTTAGTCATTTCGTAATAGTTATTTGCGATATTATTGATATCATTATCGATTACTTCATCGTATACTTCACTTCTAACATCGTAGAATTTATCGTATTTAACGCGAAAAACTTCATAATCTGTAAGTATTCTCTCTTTAGCTTCATTTAAATTTAAAGTTTCATTAAACAAAATAAGTTGGACAATACCACCTGATAAAATAAAAGATACTCCAACCATCATGAATAAAACAGACATCGTTTTAAGCTTCATACAAACCACCTACTTTTATAAATATACCATATATTGTAGTTTTTGAAAAGTTCACTTTCATTTATTTTTCACAAAATATGACATAAATTTAGAAAATTCGTACATGATCAAAGTCCCTTTATTAACAGCATAAGCTTTACCCATGGCTTTACCACCAATCGTAAGGGAAGCGATTAAGGCTGTCACAGGAAGAGTGATCAATAAGGCATCAATTTTTAATTTACTAGCTATTATAATCGAGATGGCCGCTCCTGCTGAACCACTAATTATTCCACAGATATCTCCCACTACATCATTACAAAAGCTAGATACTTTATCCGCATGTTTTATGAAATAAACTGCTAGACTAGCACCGCGAACTTTTTTAGCAGCCATCGAATGAAATGTCTTAACATCGGCGGAAGTAGTCGAAATACCAACCATATCAAAAACGACACCAATTAAAATTACTATTAAGACTAATATTATACTAAAGAAAATATTGATATTAGGAATTAATGTTTCTGAGACAAAAGAAAAAACTAATGAGATCAAAAAGGCCGTAATCGTTATGGTAAAAATCCATTTCAAATCCACTAATTGACGATGTTCAGCTTTTTTCTTACTAGCTTTCTTAGAATATTTCTCTTTATATATTTTTCTTTTCATAATTACCTCTTAAAAAAAAGAAATAGCAATTGCTATAGTAAACTTTGTACCTTAGGTCAAGTTGGATTTCCCTTATTTTTACTTACCGTTACCAGTAAGCAGTTCCCTTTTAAAAAAATAAATAGTAAGTCACCTTAGCTATGACTTGATTGCCACTTAGTGCACACTGCAATCCTATAACAAT
>CANRCI010000068.1 GCA_947629075.1 uncultured Bacilli bacterium
GAAGTCATAGCCCCAAATTTTGTTGAGTAGAGTATCACGAGTTACCGCGATATTTTGGTTATTGATAAAGTAGGTAAGGAGCTCGAATTCTTTAGGTGTGACATTTACTTCGTTATTTTTTATAGTTACAGTATGCGCTTTAAAGTCAACAGTTAAATCTTTGTAAGTGAACTTATCATCAAATCTTTTGTTTCTTCTCGTAATGGCTTTAATTCTAGCAATTAATTCTTTGGGTGAAAACGGTTTTGCTAAATAGTCATCAACTCCTAGATCAAAGCCAAATAGTTTGTCATATTCTTCGTTTCTTGCCGAAAGGATAATAGTTGGAATATTTTTAATTTTTTTGATTTCTTGGTAGCATGAATAACCATCCAATTTAGGCATCATGATATCTAAAACAATCGCATCGATGTCGTTTTCTTCAACTATTTTAATTGCGTCAAGACCATCTTCTGCTTCTAGATATTCATATCCTTCTAGTGAAACGTATTCCTTTATGACATCACGAATCAATTTCTCATCATCGACGATTAAAATTTTCATAAAATCACCTATAAATATTATATATATAAATTGTGAATTTTTGGTGAAAAAAAAGAAAAGATTAACCCTTAACTTTAACTTTGTTTTTTCTAAATAGGTAATTTAAATCTTTTCCATATTCTTTAGTTCTAACTTTTTGTTCTTCTAATTCGTTTTTAATTCTCAATACATCGCGGAATAAATCGTCATATTCAGGAATGCGATCTGAGAATTCTGAAAATTCATCATCGAATATTTTTTCTAAATCTTCAATGTTACCGAGAGCGTAATCAATATTATCGATGACATCGTCTAAATTTTCCATTCCACGTTTTATCTCGGTTTCGTAATCGGTTACAACGCGAGTAATTTTTTCTTCAGTGTGCGTTTCTCTTCGAAAACAGTGGAATAGACTCATAATAGCACTAGCGGTAAAGATAGCTTTAAAGATATTTCCTCTTCTCGTGTTTGGCAAAGTCTTACTAGCTGCGAATAGGAGAGTAGCTTGAATGACGCGATCGATATCGAAGACGATTTCACTTACTTGATTGATTTCTCTTTGCCAATCGACACTATTGTTTATTTTATTCTCTAAATCTTCAAGCATTATTTTTATATCTTTTTCCGTTTTCAAAGCCTCTTCATTAAACTTTTCGATCTGGGCTAGATTTTCTTGCGATTCATCAAATTGTTTATCGCGTTCTTTGTAATCGTCGATTTTATCATTGATCTCTTCTTTTAAATTATCTTTAGTTATATCTACTTCAATGATTTTATCAATGATATTTATGTATTCTTTTATTTCCTCAACTGCCTCGATCAAAGTTTTATCATCTAATCCGGTAAGTTTTTTATTTTTGTAGTCACCGATTAAATCTTCGACGTAGTATTCGTTGAGCATTCCTAAATCGTAGAAGTTAACAAAGTGATATGAGTCACTGTAGCGCTGTTGAATTTTCTCAAATTCAGCAATTATTTTCTGTAATTTATCGTACAGTTTTTCTACCTCAGCAGTTAGAGCTTCTTGGTCTTTTTCTTCCTCTAGAAGTTTAATTTCGTATTCCAATTCCTCTAAATCTTTGCGATCGTGTTCAATCATCGTCCTTATTTCTTCGACGATGTAGACTTCAACGGAATCCTTAAATTCATCTTTTAATTTAACGTCCTCTAGATTATCTATCTCATCGACATTAGGGAATGAATTGATTGGTCCAACTTCTGGTTTAGGTTTCTTTGGTTCTGGTTTTGTTTTTATTTTAATATTTTTATCTATTTCTTCAGTTTTATCTATTTTTTCTTTTATAGTATCTTTTTTATCAACATCAACTTTTGGTTTTTCTTTTTTTTCTTCAACCGCATCAAGTTTTTTTTCTCTTTTGATTTCTGCTTCTTTTTTATTCTCTTTTTTGGGCTTGGTTGGTTTTACTTCTTTTGATTTTGTTGGTTTTGGCTTTACTGGTTCTGGTTCTACTAGCTTTTTATCTTCTTCTTTTTCTATTTCGTATTCTTTTTTCTTTTTAGTATCACTAGCTTTAAACAACCACGATATTCTTCGTTTTCTTTTAGTTTTCATCAATTGCTATAAGTTCCTTTTTTCAAAATGTCGATGTTTTCGTGCATAAGCGAGATGTAATCTTTTTTATTTTTGCGATCTTCATCTTTAATAGTATTTAAACTCTTAACTTCTAACTTTTTAATATTCATTTTATTTATTAAATCGTTTACAGCTTGATCATCCTCATCGTGTTCAATACCATAGATGTATTTTATCTGTTCTTTTTGAATTAGATTTATGACTTCTTCTTCTAACTTATCAGTCTTAGTATTATTGTTGTAGACGATTACTTCGAAACCATACTTATTTAGATAACTCAAAGTATCGTTGCTGGCGATAATCGTTTTAGTACTGGCATTTTCAGCAGCAGTTTTGAACTCGGCATCTAGAAATGATAATTCAACTTTTAAATCTTCATATTTCTCATCGATTTCTTCATTTAATATTTTACTTTTGACGTATTCTTTTAAACCTCGTCTTATATTTTGACTGGCCATTAGTAAATCTGATGGGTTAAGCCAAATTTCTTCAACTCCATCAACTACATCTATTCCCAAAGCACCATCGATAAGTAGGACATCTTTATTGATGTTTTTGATATTGACAGCCATATCACTTTGAGATTTATCTTTACCGACATAGATGTATAAATCTTTCTCTGAAAAATCCTTTATCTGTTTCTGATTGAATTTATAAGTTTTAACGTTAGTTCCATCGGGATAAATCGATGAAATAGTAGAGTTATCACCGTATAGAGCATTGACGACAAATTCGATAGGATAAGATGTTACTAAAATATTAATTCCTTCAATATTATCAGTTTTAAAACATCCCACTGATAGGACAGCAATTGCTATAATTACCAATATTAAACTAAATTTTTTCATTATTTTTCTCCTTTTTAATCAGAGGATCATATCCACCCTTATGGAAGGGATTACACCTCAATATTCTTTTTATTGCCATTATACTACCTTTAAAAGCACCATACTCCTCAATAGCTTCAATTGCATAATTAGAACAAGTTGGATAATATCTACAATAAGCATGACTTGCAAGGGGCATTTTCTGATATAATTTGATAGCTTTTATTAAAAGTTTTTTCAATGACATCATATACTAATTTTACTATAAAGAGTTTAAAAAATAAATGATAATTTACTAGTTTTCTTTATTTTTATAATTATTTAATGTATAATTATTTTGGTGAGCTTATGGAAAAATTATTTGCCAAACTTAAAATTAAACCTAAGAATGAAAAGCTTTATAAAACTGCTTTTTCTCATTCTTCTTATGTAAATGAAAATCATTTAAAAAACGATTACGAACGTCTTGAATTTTTGGGAGATGCCGTTTTAGAATTGGTAGTTAGCGACTATTTATATAAAAGTTTAGATGTCGAAGAGGGCGATATGACCAAAATTCGTGCTAGCTACGTCTGTGAAAATGCTAATTATCAATATGCTCAAGATTTGGAATTGTATAACTATATTAAAGTTGGTCATGGTGAAGACCGCGATGGTGGTAGATTTAAAAAAGTTATCATGGCTGATATCTTCGAAGCTTTAATGGGAGCAATATACTTGGATTTAGGTTTTGAAGAAGTAAAGAGAGTTCTATACGATGTGGTTATACCTTACATTTTAGATCCGAAAGTTACTTTCTTTAGTGATTATAAATCAGCTCTTCAAGAATCGATTCAAACGGATAAAAAGACTTTGGAATATGTCTTAGTAAAAGAAGAAGGACCAGCGCATAATAAGACTTTTACGATGATGGTTGAAATAGATGGTATTGTCTACGGCAAGGGAGTAGCAAGTAGTAAGAAAGAAGCTGAACAGGAAGCAGCTAAAGATGCTTTGAATAAATTGGCGAAATAGAGGCAACTTTGGTTGCTTTTTAAAATTTAGTATGTTAAGATAATCGCTTAAGAGGGGATTAGTTTTATGGAAAAGATTAATGTAATATACAATGGAGAAATAGACGATTTTAAAAATGTTCATAATGATGTAAAAAGTTTGACAAAACTAGGTTTTAACACTTCTAATATTGTGATTAATGGAATAAGTTTGCCAGCACCTATTTATCCAACTGCACAGTTGATAGGTGAAGGGTATAAAGCTATTAAAGAAAGAGATAGTGATGGCTTTTATTTCAGTTTAAGGAAATGTCCGATGTCACTGTTTCCTTATTATATCAATATTTATGATTTAGAACCTGACCGAGTAAGCGAGTTAGAAAGTGATTTTGGTATCTGTTCTGTATTGTATTCTAAAGAGGAAATAGATGTCTTTTTCCCACGACTTAAAAGTTTATCCGGAACAGTTGTAAACGATAAACTCATAGGTGATAATCAATTGTTTATGAAAGTCGATGACGTATTAATACCAGCAGGTATTTTTAAAAGCGTTCGTGAAGTAAAGAAATGTTACGATTTAGTAAATAGTGGTGATTGGGATAGAGTAGCAGATTTTGCTAGTAATTACGAAGAAGATGTAATGAGTACTTTGCGACTTAACTTTGAAGATAAACACTTAAAATTTACTGGTGGATGTTCACTGGTAAAGAAAATTGATAAATAGATCGATGTAAAAAATGGTTGATGACCATTTTTTATTTGTTTTAAAGATAGATTTTTATTATTTAGTATGTTATAATTAATGAGGTTTAATTTTCTTATCGCGAAAGGAGAGTTTATTTTGAGTAAAATTAAAATATTTAGTCTTGGAGGACTAAATGAAAATGGTAAGAATATGTATATCGTTGAAGTCGATAAAGATATATTTGTTTTTGATGCGGGTTTAAAATACGGAAATGATAAAATGCTTGGTGTTGATTACATCTTACCGGATTATAGTTATTTAAAAGAAAATAAGAATAGAATAAAAGGATTTTTCTTAAGTCATGGTCATCCTAGTCATATGGGAGCAATGAGTGATATTTTACACGATATTAATGATGTTAATGTTTACGGAACAAAATTTACTTTGGATGTTTTAAGACGTGATTTGTCGTCTAGTGGAATAGAATGTAAAACTTTAAAGGAGATTAGACCACATTCAAAGATTTCGTTTGGTAATTTGGCTGTTTTTCCAATTAGTGTTACTCATTCAATTCCGGATAGTGTTTGTTATGTTTTGTACACACCTGATGGAGCAATTGTCTATACGGGAGATTTTACTTTTGATTCAAATATGATGGGACCTTATAAAACTGATATCGGTAAACTTGCCTATGTTGGAAAACAAGGAGTATTGTGTCTTTTGAGTGAATCGATCTATGCTGAAAAAGAGGGATACACTAGTCCTAATAATCATGCGAAAAAGTTTATTAGAGATGTCTTCAGTAAAAATCAAAATCGTATCATCATGACTTTGGAACTTGCTAATGTCTACCGCGCTCAAGAAATACTTCACGAAGTAGAACATGCTAGAAGAAACGTTGTCATAATGGGTAAAAAATTACAAGAATTTATCAAGACGACAATCGATAAAGGCTATATCACTTTTGATACATCACGTATTGGTGATCTTTCTAATTTGGATGATAAAAATGTTGTCGTTTTAGTAGCTGATGAAAAAGAGCGACCATTTATGAATTTGGAGCGAATCATTAAAGGGTTCGATAAATACGTGAAGTTAAAAGATACAGATACAATATTTATAACTGAACCTCCATATGAGGGAATTGAAAGAAGAATGGCTTTAATCATGGACGATATCGCGCGTGTTGGAGTCAATGCTGTCTCACTATCTAGTAAGAAACATTTGAAACATCATGCCTCACGTGAAGATTTGAAGCTTATGATCAATTTGATGCAACCGAAATATTATTTTCCAGTAAGAGGAGAGTATCGTCATCAAGTTATGAATGCTGAAGTGGCGACGGAGTTAGGCTTTCCTAAAGAGAACATCATTTTAAAGCAAAATGGTGACGTTGCTATATTTGAAGATGGTAAACTATTAGATGAGACTTATCATGTACCAGTTGATGAAATACTTATCGATGGTAAGAGTCAGGAAGATGTCGGAGAATTAGTTTTAAAAGATCGTGAAATGCTCGGTGAAAACGGTATCTTAATCGTCAGCTGTACTCTAGATAAAAAGACGAAAAAAGTTTTGGGAGGGCCTGAAATTTTAACCCGTGGTTTTGTCTATGTCAAAGAAAGTGGTGATCTTCTTAAAGAAACGCAGGAGTTGTGTCTTGAGATAATCGAAGATAACATCGAACCTAATCTAAAAAAAGTCGACTATACTAATATAAAAAATGCTGTTCGTGAAAAACTTGGAAAGTTCCTTTATAAGCAGACAGAAAGTAAACCGATGATAATAACTGTAATACAAGAAGTATAAAGATTTATACTTCTTTTTCTGTGGTATAATTGAAGTGGTGATATTATGGAAGAATTAGTAAAAATATTGACAGAGAGAAATGAGACAATTGCTTTTATGGAATCTTGTACCGGTGGTTTTCTAGCTAGTAGTTTAACTGATGTTGAAGGAGCAAGCAACGTTTTAAAGTTTAGTGCGGTAACTTATGCAACCGAATACAAGATAAAAATGGGTGTCGATGAAGAAATAATTTCTAAATATAGTGTCTATAGTATAGAAACAGCCAGAGAGATGGCTAAAAATATCAGTCTCTTTGCTAGTAGTAATTACGGCGTAGGAGTTACTGGTAACTTTTCAGGTGACGACCGAAAAGTATACGTGAGCATTTTTCAAGACGGAACGTATTACGATCTAGTTATTATAACCGATAATCAAAAGAGAAATGACGCTAAACGTGTCGTTTTAGAAAAAGTTGTCGAAAAGTTAAAAAAAATCATAAAAAACTAGATTTTTCATATGATTTCTTGTAAAAAAGTGTATATTTTTTGTTGAATATTAAAAATCATTATGTTATAATCTTTTGTAGTAACAGCGGAAGGAGGGGAGAAATGTATGTTAACAGTTCCTGTTAAAGGTGATTTGGATAAAGCCATCAAAAGATTTAAAAGAAATCTTGCAATGAGTGGGGTCCCTTCTGAGAAAAAGCGTAAAGAAGCTTATGATAAACCGGGTATCGTAAGACGCGAAAAGAAAAAAGCTGGTATTAAGAATA
>CANRCI010000069.1 GCA_947629075.1 uncultured Bacilli bacterium
CGATACAACTTTTTCATACTTCTAACTCCTTGATATCTTTGTTCATTTTAATTAAGAACTTAGCAAAAAACTTAGATCTTTTTAAAACTTTTTTGGTTACCAAATAACCTTCCCCACTCTTTGTATAAATAACCAATATATTTTTACTTATGACTAGATACTGCAAATCTTCATAAGATAACTTGATATAGTCGTCATAACGTTTTATCTCAATGTGATCATCGTAATAGGTATGTTTTTCTTTAAGAGGCTTAAATTCTTTAATGCGACCAATACTTTTATTAAACATTAAGTCGTTAAGATAACTAGAGATAATCGGATAGACTAAAACGACAATAGTAAAGATGATTGCAAAAGCTGTGTTATTAGCGAAAAGTGACAAAATCAGTCCAATTAATGAAAAAACTTCTATCTTAAAAAAATTGTTATCTAAATCACTAAAGCATTTGTTAGTTACCTGTAAAAACTCTTTCAATTCACTAGAAGTTATCTCAACATTAAATTGATAATGAATCTTTTTCATAGTATCGCCTCTACCTTTATTTTACTACATAAATGGTTATTTAAAAAGAAAAAACATCTCGTTAAAGATGCTATTTCTTACTATCACTGACAAAGAAGGAACATTTGTAAACGTTGTTTAACAATTCGTCATTCGACGTTTTATCAACTCGCAAATTGTAAGGTGCGTTTTTTACAATTATACGCTTCGAAATAAAAGCATCGATATCGCGGTGGAAAAATTCAGCAATAATACTCTTTTTATCCATTTCGATTATATCTTCTTTTTCTACGGTACGCTTGATTATTATTTGATCAAGTCCAAGGGTTCTTCTTACTAATTCGTAGTCAAAAGAAGTAGATGAGATGATATAATCCATAACTTCTTCTCTTGCCAAAGGATTACCGAATAGTTCATTCATAGCAAGAATGATGACAGTGACCAATTCACAATCACTAATATTACTCATCTTGTCTTGAATGACAATTCTAGAGTTTAGAGTAACACCCAACATTTTAGAAGCCATATTATAAGCATATTTGATGAGATTATCTCTATTTTTTCGATCGGATACTTCCAAATGGTTTCTCTTTTGATCGAAGACTTTAATACTTATCGTAATCCCATTAATTTTAGATAGATTACGAATAGGATTATAGACAATTATCTCATCGTGAATAGATGCTCTGGGAGCAACTTCTAAAGCGTTTATTTTAGTCGCGTACATTATTTTTAGTTCACTATACTCTAGACGAATCGGATTTTTATTTTTCCTATGGAAGCCTTGAAATACGAATCCAGATTCGTATGAATTCCAGAAATCTCCACTCATATGTTCCTCCTTTCTCAATCTATAAGGGGAAAATCTCCCTTATAATTAAAGTATATTATCTATTTTTGGTTTATTCAAATATTTATAATCTATAGTAATATAATTAAAACTTATAAAAACTTTAGGTTATACCTCATTTACTCTTGGTTATACTTCTCAACGACAAAAACGCGAAATGGCTTTGGTCGAAAGATCTTATTTACGCTTTTTATTTTTTCAAAAAAAGTCATATAGTGATAACTACACTCTTCCACGATATTACCACCAGCTTCATTTATCAGATCGCGCCATTTATCGAGTTCCATAAAACGTTCATTACCGTATAAAGCTTCATCATCATTAAAAAACTTAGTCGGAATACCGATAATAACATATTTGGCTATCTTCATTTGCTGTTTTATCGTATCGATTATTTCTTCATCGCTAAAGTGTTCTAAAACTCCATTAGAAAACGATACATCAAAAGTATTATCATCATAATCCAATTCAAATATCGACTTTTTAGTAAATTTAGGGGGATTAGCTTCAAAATAATCACTAGCTAACTCTTTAGCAAGACCCAATATTTCTTCACTGATATCGATTGCTTCAACATCGTAACCAAGGGATGCTAGATAAGTAGAAATGATTGCAGTACCACATCCCGCTTCTAAAACTTTTTTATGGGGCGAATACTTCTTTATCAAATTGATCAATTTCTCTTTGTGGTCAATCTTGTATTCGATATAATTTTCGGCATTCTTTTTAAGTTTTATTTCCTCGAGATATATTTCATACCAGCTCATATTAATCCTCCAAAAGAATACTAGTAGAAAAAGTTAGTTCTTCGTACTTAGTCAAATCTTTTCCTTCTAACAAATACACGTCTTCTGTATTCATAACCTTACACTCATCTTTGGAAAACCCCAACATTTTAGCTGTTTCATATATTTCTTCTTGACTATTTCCTTCAATTTCGATATAAGGATTGATCAATGGCCAACGATCGAGTTCGACATTACAATTGTTGAGTTTAAAACTGTGACGACGTTTTTCAACGAGTTTTTTACGAAAGTAACCCATCTCTTCAACCAAAGCATTAGCAACTTCAAAATTATCTACTTCAATCTCGACTTCTTTAACCTCGTCCATTTCGTAATTGACATTTTGGGTATAGATATATTTCATCGTCAAATGACATTTATCACCAGTTTGTCGTAAACGTAACCACTTAAAGAAACGGGATGAAGTACTCTTGATAAGGTTTACTAATTCTTCATTTTTAAGAACTCGATAATCGGTCTTACTCTTATTATTATCGATATAAGTAGCAATTTCCTCATACCCAGTTATTCTTTTTATAATTTTTTTATCATCATCAGTTATAACAGGTTTAATATATTCTAAAATTCTTTTAATCTTTTTTAAAGAATTAGAAGACTTAGTTCTTTGGTAATCCTCAACTGCCAAAGTATACATTAAATCGATATCGTAACAATCATAGGTATAGATTTTTTGAACATTATCCCCTAAATCAGTAGCATTTAAAGATTGTAACTTATCTCGCATAGCTTCGTAATCGACATTTAAAATTTTTATCTCCAATTCTTCAAAATTACCCATTATAATTCCAATTCTCCTCTTTTTACATTTTTAAAACGCATTTTTTTAGATTTTAACTTCTCTCCGATTAAACGACAAACTTCATCAGGATGCATTTTTTCACCACAGGTGAAAGCATCGATCGATGCAAAATTGTATTCTGGCCAGGTATGAATCGTAACATGACTTTCAGCTAGAACTACTACACCACTGATACCGATCGGTTCAAATTTGTGAAACTTGCAGTCAACAACAGTTAGATTAGCTTCCCTGCAACACTCTTTCATCATTTCCATGATGTATTCGAGATCGTTTAATTTATTAGTTTTACAATTGTATAAATCACATAGTGAGTGTTTACCTAATATCATATTATCCTCCTTATTTTTCAATATATTTTTTATTTTTATTCTCTTTAGTAGTAATGATTACTCGATTTAGATAATCGGATTTTTTGGCGACGTCCTTTTTATCATTAGCAATTACTCTTTTAGTAGCTTTTCCGAAAATATCTTTTAATTGATATTCGAGTGGTAATGTCTTAGTTTCCTTACCCACTTCCATTCGGAAAAGACTTTCAGTAAAACAAATACTATTTTCATCAAACTTTATTTGATATTTATTCATAAGTTCAATATCAGTATCGCGATATAAATTGTAAATAGCTTGATACTCAGTAAATTTAGGAATAATAGTTGTTATATATAAGTTCATCTCATTTATAACTCTTTGTAAGTCCAACGTCTTATCCATAGCGCTGGAATATATAGAAGTATAGATTACACCGTTGTCGTTAACCAGTTCAATTCCACGGTTCATAAACAAAGTAAATGGAATGCGCTCCGGAGTTGGATCAGTCATAAAGACATCGAATTTATGTCGGTATTCTAAAGCTAGCTCTGAAGTCGCATTATATTCACTAGCTTTTAAATTCAAATGATATTTACAACTTACTTCATTGATGAAGTCAACAATTCTTTTATCGGCTTCTAAAACGGTTATCTCAGCTGTTGGAGAGGTTAACGCCAGCGCAATCGATGTCAAATCGTCATCCCCTAATAAAACGATTCTTTTATGATTTAAATCGTTATTATCAAGAAGTATTTCACATCTTTTTAAAGTAGTCTCTTTAGTAACTGGTCTTTGATCAAAAAACAAAGTTGGAAGGGGTTTATCATCCCAAATCGCATCTAATTTTTCTCTTACTTCGTCAATGTTCCTATCAAACTCTTTTTCCTTAGTAAAAAACTTCCCATCTGCATATTTTATATAACCTTTTTCCGTCATCTGATCTAGAAGACGAAGCATTCTTCTTTCACTGCCACCAACCTCTCTGATTATAGTCCAAAAGTCAGTATGACCAAAGTTATTTAAATACTTAATTACTTCTTCTTTTTTTAAGTGGTATAAACTTTCTTCAAAATCATTTTCTATTACCTGTTGATAGTCAATTTTGTCCTTCATTTTTTAGTACACCACCATTTCTAAACATGACATTAGAAAATATCTTATCTATCTCTTCTTCAACTTCTTCAATATTTTTATCTTCTGTCTCTAAATAGACGTATGGCAGATTAAATTTATTTAAGAAGTAAATCATCTTTTCATCGCCATCTTCAAAGACGCTATCATCGTTCAAATCGATATCATTCTTATCCCTTAACAACAATCGCTTCTTTCTAGTCGATGGCGTCGCATGAAGCAAAATGGTAAGGTCCGGTTTACCGCATACCTCGATTAGATAGGAATAGATACTTTCCAAGTTTTGATCGCTATTCCAGTAATAATTAGATACGATGTGACGATCGAGAATCAAATTTATATCATCTTTTTGACGCGTTGCAATCATATTTCCAAGGGCAAAGAAAACAGTGCGCACTTCTTTGGGAGATACATATATCGCCTCTAATGCTTTTCTAAATTTTTGTTCATCGATTTTCCCATCTTCATCAGCAAATAAATATTTAGTCGGTTTATCAATCATCTCAAAATTGTAATTTTTAGATACATAATCACAGACAGTAGTCTTACCTGCTCCATCCATTCCTTCAATTGCAACAACCATTATTTCCCCTCCTTATCACGAATACATTCCTCGATAAAGATCTTCGCTATATTCGGTAGATAATTTTCAACGTAGACAAGATTTACTTCAACTTGTGGCAAATCGTAATCGAGATTTACTTTTTTGACAAGATTTAACTCGATTAAATCACGAGCTGCATTTTCAACGATAAATCCGATCCCAATATTTCTCTTTACTGATTCGATAATAAGTTCTTCGGTCTCATATTCCAAAACTGGTTTTAAGACAATGTTATCAGCCTTTAATTCTTTCTCAAGAGTCTTACGTAAAGAACTGCGTTCAAGTGGTAAAATGATCTGTTCTTTAGCCATACTCTTAATATCTTTAATTTCACGTTTATTGACAGCTGATTCGATAAAACAAGTATTTAAATATGCTACTGGTTCAACAATGGTATTATTGTAAATCGTATCGATTGGTGATGAATCAATTACAAAATCGACAGTATGTTTTTCCAAAGCTTCAAGTAAGTCACGAGTCGATAAATCGATTACGCGGATAGAAATACCTGGATATTTTTTTCTAAACTTTTCTATTTTTTCAAGTAGATAATATCTAGTAATATGTGATTGAGCACCGATTATTAAACTACCAGAAGTAAGTTCATTATTTTTACACAGCATACGTTCTCCAGCCAATAAAATGTTGTACGCTTCCATGACGTATTTAAGAAGAATTTCCCCATCTGGTGTCAAATTAACTCCTTTATTACCACGATAAAAAAGACTTACGCCTAACTCTTCCTCCAATAGCTTAATACTCTTACTAATAGCGGGTTGGGATATGTACAACTTTCTAGATGCATCCAAGAAACTAGTCGATGTTGCAACATGAATAAATATCCTCAATAAGTTAAAATTTAAATCTTTCATGCTTTCACCTACTTCTCGTTGGTTAATATTATAGTCGAGGTTCATTATAAAATCAAGTTATTAAATAATTATTTTTTATAATTAATAGTTATAGTAGTTATAATTATTTGGAAATAAAAAAACATAACTTTTCGTTATGTTATTTTGTCTTTGGATCTTGAGTTATATGACTAAACAAAATGCCAATATTAATAAGTCCTGTAATTCCTACTAAGGTATACACAATTCTTGATAGCATTGACATATCACCAAAAATAGTTGCAACTAAGTCGAAATCCATCAAACCAATTAATCCCCAGTTAATAGCTCCGATAATAGTTACGACAAGACATACTTTTTGTAATGTTTCCATAAATCAATCTCCTTTCTTATTTTTAGCATATCCAGAAAGAAAATATTTATGCGAAAATTAATTTTATTTTTTTAAACGTTTTTGAACGCTGATAATTGGTGATACATCGTTATACATGTCGTATGGTAACAAGTGATGATCACAATTTTTTCGTTCCGCTAAAGCACGACTTTTATTAATTATGAATTCACGGTAATTTCTAGCATCTTCTAAATACTCTAAATTCTCCAAAAAAGGATAAGGCATATGGTCACAAGCACAAAGACTGATAAAATAATCGTAATCATTTTCATCAGCTTGTTCCACAATAAGTTCCGCTGCATCGCAAGCAAAGCGAGAAACGATTAAATCGCACGGTTTTAAATCGCTATCTAAATCGATCTCTTTTTTTACTAGACGAAGATTAGGATACGAATAGTGAAGTTCTCGTTTGTTAAACTCTAAATACGGATCGTATACCGTTATCGTTCCCTTACCTAATTTCAACTGTTCACGGGCAATGTATTTACTAAAAGCTGGTAATTCCCCGCCACCTATTTCAACGATGTCCTGATCTAGACGATGTTTTTTTTTCAAAATATCTAAAAATTGTATATACGGATTATTGTTCGGATTTATAAATCCCAAATGATCATAAACTTGAAGTGAAAGATCAGTTTGATACCCCTCTTGAATGAATCTCGCAAAACTACTAGTTAGATGCACCACCTGTTCATAATTGAAATGCTGCTTGTTCTTGATGAGAAAAGTCAAGAGCTTTTTAAAACATTGATCAGGTGATAATAGTTTATTAAATAATTCTTTAGACATAAAAAAACTCCCTTTTAGCACAACTATTGTATTATTTGGAGTCTTATTTGTCAAATATTATTTAATGAGAGAAGCTAATTCTTCTTTTGAA
>CANRCI010000070.1 GCA_947629075.1 uncultured Bacilli bacterium
AATCAACCCGAACGGATTGATTATATATGTTAAGTTCAAACTATAAAAGTTCGAACAGAAACGTCACTGGAGCGGACGAGGGGAATCGGACCCCCGTAGTCAGCTTGGAAGGCTGGGGTTCTACCATTAAACTACGTCCGCATATATTTAGTACAGCCTTATAATTAAAGGTTGCACGTTAAGTAGACATCTACCATTATACTATACAAAAATTAAAAGTCAATACCCTTTTTAGAAAAAAATTTTACTCTCTAAATCATTATATGCCCAAATTTATAACACTTTACCAATTATTTTTAATATCATTTTTTTTACTACATATATTGTGGTATAATGAATCTATACTTGATAGAACTATGGAGGAGTGAAATGAAAGATAATTTATTACTAGTATTAAAGGGATATATCATGGGAATTGCTAATATAATACCCGGAGTTAGTGGTGGGACATTAGCAATTATTTTAGGTATTTATGAAAGATTTATCGGTGCGATTAGTCATTTCTTTTCTAATTTAAAAGAAAATGTTAAATTCTTAATTCCAATTGCTATTGGTATGGTTTTGGCCATTGTGACCTTGAGTCGTATTATTGATTATTCGTATGATCATTTTCCAATCCCAACCTGTCTATTTTTTGTAGGCTTAGTACTAGGTGGTATTCCAATGTTAGTTTCCAAAGTAAAAGGTAAAGAGGAGAGCAAGCACATTTCCAGTTACATCATCTTTATGATTACTTTTGCAGTTGTTATAATTGTCGCTTGTTCCAAATTACTATTCAATTTGGATATGACTGTCAATTTGAGTAAACTATCAATGCTTGGATACTTACTATTGTTCTTAGTTGGAATGATAGCTGCTGCAACGATGATTATACCAGGGGTAAGTGGTTCATTAGTACTCATGATGTTAGGATATTATTATCCAATAATCAATCTAATTAAACAATTAACTCAATTTAAAGACCTATATCACAATATGTTAGTTGCTACTACTTTTGGTATTGGTGTTCTATTAGGAATCATTCTCATTTCTAAACTAATCGAATTTCTATTTAAAAAATATGAAGTTAAGACTTATTTCGGCGTGTTGGGATTCATCTTTGCATCAGTCATCGCTATTCCGATTTCGACATATTTAGAAGTTAAAAACTTAATCGTCGACGTTCCCCAGATCATTATCGGCTTAATCGTTATGTTAATCGGTATTGCTATAAGTTACAAACTAGGTGATCAATAAAGAGAGTAGTTCTCTTTTTTTTATGAATTAATATACTTTAATACGGAGGTATTTATGGATAACTACGTATTAGATTTAATTAGTAACTACGGATATTTTGGTATGTTTTTAGGAATGGTTTTAGAGGCAGTTATAATTGTAATTCCTTCCGAGTTAATTCTCGCTACCGGTGGAATTTTAGCTGGTCGAAAAATATTTACTCTGTTCGGTGCTTTTTTAACCGGTCTTTTGGGAAGTGTTTTTTGTGCAGTTATCATCTATTATATGGGTTATTTTGGTGGTAGTGGATTTGCTAAAAAATACGGTAAATATTTTTTTATGAAAGATGAAGAAGTAGATAAGAGTAATAGTTGGTTTGATAAATATGGATTGATAGCGTGTTGTGTTGGTCGAAATGTTCCCATTGTCAGGACCTTAATATCTCTACCCATTGGCATAAGTAGAGTTTCTTTTAAAAAGTTTTTACTCTATACCACTATCGGAAGTATTCCTTGGACTTTTGTCTTTGTCTATTTTGGTTATGCTTTAGGTAATAATTGGACTATTCTTACTACTTATACTGATAAGATGAAGACACCGATTAAAATATTAATTTTTTTACTCATCGTTTCCTATCTTTACAAGTGGCTAAAGAAAGTTTATTTCAAAATAAAAAAAGGGTAGTTATCCCTTATAAAAAACTCCTTCTTTAAAGCATTCAATCGTCTTTTTACTAGCTGAGAAAATGTTATCTGGCAATTTATCTAAATCAAACCAACGCCACTCGACGATTTCATCTGGTTCCATTACTTTAACTTCGCCCTTTACTTCATGAGCGATCATTCCCACTGAAATGTAATGGTTGTATTGATTGAGATCCGTCTGAACACAGAAAACCTCTAACGAATCAACATCTAAATTGGTCTCTTCTTTACATTCTCTAATTCCGGCTTCTTCAAAACTCTCACCATATTCGATATTTCCACCAGGCATCGTCCAAGTGCCTTCCTCATGTAGTTCACTGTCAGCGAGTAGAGGATCACTGTTTCTAAGTCCTAAAAGAATTTTTTGGTCTTTAATAATTATGACCCCACATCCAGCTCCGATATGTCTTTTCATTTATACCACCTAGAACATTATAAAATTATTTTTTCCTTTTATCAAGCTTGATACTGTAAGTTGCTGGTCCCTTGACAACATTGCCATCGATATCAAAGCGTGAACCATGACATGGACAATCCCAGGTCTTTTCCACTTCGTTGAACATCAATTTACATTTCATGTGAGGGCATAAATTTCTAACGCGATGTTCTTTGCCTTTTTCATCGATGTATATTCCAATATCAATTCCATCTTCGTTTACAAACTTGACATTATCAGAATAAAAGTTTTTGTTCTTGTTGACATACGATGTCGAAAACGCTGCCATATTTTCCAGGTTATATCCCATTAGAGTAGGTAAATTTTTAATATCTCTTTTAGGGTCGAATAACGATTTATAATCACTATCTTTATTAGTTATTAGGTCAGCAATAATTTTTCCAGCGATTGTGCCATTCGTCATTCCCCAAGTATTATAACCAGTTCCAATATATAGATTTTTTTCTATTTCTCCGATTAAAGGCAAGGAGTCATTGGTCATTATATCTTGGTTAGACCAAACGTATTTAATTTGTTTAGAAATATTTGTTTTGGTACTCCAAATTAGCTTTTCAAACTCTTTTTTATTATCCATATTCTTATCGAGAGCTTTGGAGTCAGTTAAATATATGATGTAGTTTTGATCGTCGGAGTAATACCTAATCGAATGATTTTCTTTATCGAGATTTATGGCATTGAAAAGTTTGGGGTTAGAAGTAAGTGAAGCGCTGATGAAAGATTTTTCAATACTCGTTTTGAACGGGAAGAGATAGGGAAATAAAAAGAATGGGTAGTGCAGAGCAAGAACGATCTTTTTCGCTTTGATTTTATAGTTTTTATCAGTTATAGCAATAAAGGTTCCATCTTCTAAATTTCTGATATCAGTAATTCTCGTCTTTTCATAAATTTCATTTTTTAACGTTTTCGATAACTCTCTTACATATTTAACGGAATTAAAAGTGGCGGTATTATCAACTCTAATTGCATATTTACATGGGAAATTAATTGGTAACTTATCTAGTTCTTTTACTGTTACTTCTTTTTCTAAAAATTCTTTTTCGCGTTTAACTTTAGGAATATTTAAGCTTGATGTAGTAAAGAGATAAGAACTATTACTTTCAAAATTACATTTAATATTATTTTCAATTATTATGTTTTTGACGTAATCAATTGCTTCTCTTTGCGCTTTTAAATAGAGTTTTGCATCCTTTATGCTATAATTGTCCAATATTTTTCCATAGATTCCATCTTGTAAATAGGTTAGTTTACCAGTAGTTCTAGCCGTAGTTGATGAAGCTATTTCTTTACCTTCCACTAAAACTACTTTTAAATCTTCATCTTTTAAAAAGTGAGCCACTGAAATTCCAGTAATTCCACCACCGATAATTAATATATCAGTATCAATATCACTTTTTAATGTTGGATAATTACATTTCTTAATTCCTTTTAACCAAATTGGTTTATTAATCATATTATCACCATTATCATTATGGTCGGTACTAGTTTATCTTATTCAGCTAAAAATATAAAATTATACTTTTTATTGCTTTTCTAAAAAGTTGTGTTATAATTGTTAAGGGTTTGAGAGGTGTATAATATGGAAAAGAGAAATATAGCGATTATTGCCCATGTCGATCACGGTAAGACGACTTTGGTCGATGAAATATTGAAGTTTAGTGGAACATTTAGAGATAATGAAGATTTAACCGATGTATCTATGGACTCTAATCAATTAGAAAAAGAACGTGGTATTACCATATTAGCTAAAACGACAGCGATTAATTATAAAAATTACCGTATTAATATTATGGATACACCAGGACATGCTGATTTTGGTGGCGAAGTGGAACGTATTATGAATATGGTCGATGGTGTATTGTTAGTTGTCGATGCTTATGAAGGAACTATGCCTCAGACTAGATTCGTATTAAAGAAAGCTTTAGAAGCTAAAGCTCGTCCGATTGTCGTTATCAATAAAGTTGATAAAGAGAGTGCGCGATGTGCTGAAGTAGTTGATGAAGTATTAGATTTGTTTATCGAGCTAGGAGCAGATGAAGATCAATTAGATTTCCCAGTAGTATATGCTTCAGCTGTAAATGGAACTAGTAGTCTAAGTGATGATTTGTCTACGCAAAAGCCTGGTTTTGAAGAATTATTAGATTTAATTATCAGTGAAATTCCGGCCCCAAGTGGTGATCCAAATAGTGATTTACAATTCCAACCAGCTCTTTTGGATTACAATGATTACGTTGGAAGAATTGGTGTTGGTCGCATCCATAATGGTAAATTAAAAGTAGGGCAAATGGTATCTTGTGTTAGATTGGATGGAACTATTAAGCAATTCCGTGTTCAGAAGTTATTTGGATATCTAGGACTAAAAAGAATTGAAATAGAAGAGGCTGAAGCTGGTGACATTTGTGCAGTCGCTGGACTTGCTGATATTTCGGTTGGTGAAACTCTTTGTGAAGTAGGTAAAGAAAAAGCGCTACCAGTTTTACATATCGATGAACCGACTTTACAGATGACCTTTGGGGTTAATACTTCACCATTCTGTGGTCGTGATGGAAAACTTCTAACTGCCCGTAAGATTGAAGAACGACTTAATCGTGAATTACAGAAAGATGTAAGCCTAAGAGTTCAACCAAATGACAGTGAAAGTTGGATTGTTTCTGGACGTGGAGAGTTACACCTTAGCATTTTAATTGAGAATATGCGTCGTGAAGGATTTGAATTACAAGTTAGTAAACCAGCTGTTATCATCAGAGAAGAAGATGGCATAAAACAAGAACCATATGAAGAACTACAAATTGAATGTCCTGAAGACTCAGTAGGAAGTGTCATTGAAGAATTGGGACACCGTGGTGCGATTATGGATAACATGACTAGTCAAAATGGACAGACAAGACTTTTGTATACAATTCCATCTCGTGGATTAATCGGATTTACAACTATGTTTATGACTATGACTAAAGGTTATGGAATAATTAATCATACGTTTAAAGAATATCGTCCGATGACAACGGTTGAAATAGGAGAGAGAAAACTTGGTGTTTTAGTTTCGATGGAAAATGGTAAATCTACTGCTTATGCTTTAGGTGGTTTAGAAGACCGTGGAATCATGTTTATCGAACCTGGTGTTGAAGTTTATGAGGGAATGATTGTTGGTGAACATACGCGTGATAATGATTTAGCTGTAAACGTTGTCAAAGGAAAAAATTTGACCAATGTTCGTGCTAGTGGAAGTGATCACACTGTCGTTTTAAAAAGGCCACGACCAATTACTTTGGAATATGCTCTTGACTATATCAATTCCGATGAGTTAGTCGAAGTTACACCAAATAGTATTAGACTTCGTAAAAAAGTATTGAATACGATTGAGAGAAAGAAATTAGATGCTAGAAAATAGTTTTATATTTTCTAGTTTTTTGTTATAATTGATTTATAGTAATGGAGGCAATCATGGAAGAGAAGAGTATAAAAAAAGATAAATTAAAAAGTGATAATGACTCTAGAAAAATAACTGTTAAAAATTATGTCATTTTATTAATAGCATTTGTCATTTGTTTATTTGCCGTTTTTGGTATCAGAAAGCTATATCTAGATTATGAAAATTATCGTAAGAATGTTGCTGTTATAAGTGGTGAGATAAGTGAATTACACGAGGATGAAATCGATGCTTATATTACGGAAAATGAAGATGTCGTCTTGTATTTTGGTGTCAGTGATGACGATAATTGTCGTGCGTTAGAAGAAGAGATGAAGAAAGTTTTAGATGAGCGACATTTAAAAGAAGAAATGATTTATGTCAACCTAAAAGAAGTAGATGATATCGATACTTTCTATAAGAATTTTAATGAATCTTATCCATCTAATAGCGAAGTTAAGGGATATCCTACTTTTGTAGTCATTCGTTCTGGTAAAGTTTTGAAAGTTCTTTCTAATAGTGATAAAAAGATAACTGTCGATGATTTCGAACTTTTACTAGATGAATTTGAAATCGGTGATTAGATGATTCACATTGTTTTATACGAACCAGAAATACCTCAAAATACTGGTAACATTATGCGCACCTGTGTAGCAACTGGGACGAAACTTCATCTCATCAAACCACTCGGTTTTTCGTTGGATGATAATAAAATGCGCCGAAGTGGCGTTAACTATATCGATAAACTAGATCTCGAAGTGTATGAAAACTATGAAGATTTTTTGAGTAAAAATGAAGGTGATTTTTATTACTTTACCCGTTATGGTCATAAACCTCATACTAGTTTTGATTACTCTGATTCTTCTAGAGAGATATATTTAATTTTTGGCAAAGAATCGACGGGAATTCCCAAGGAGATTTTAAGAGAACATTTAGATCATTGTATGCGCATTCCGATGACTAAAAATGTCCGAGCTTTAAACCTATCTAATTGTTGTGCGATAGTAGTATATGAAGTACTTCGTCAACAGAATTATCGCGACTTATTGTTCGAGGAACCGCATAAAGATAAAGATTTTATAAATTTAGATTAAAAGTGTTGACAAATAAAAAATAATCTAATATACTTTTATTTGTCAGTTAATCTGGGGCATTAGCTCAGCTGGGAGAGCGCCACGTTTGCACCGTGGAGGTCAGCGGTTCGATCCCGCTATGCTCCACCA
>CANRCI010000071.1 GCA_947629075.1 uncultured Bacilli bacterium
AATCTTTAACTCTAATTTATAATTAGAATTGATATTTGTACCCACTTCTGTATCATTACTGGATTCAAACCACTTCCAATCTAATGTATAAACATCATAAGTATTTGCAGCAAGTCCAATATTTGCTTGTTTTAATTCATCATAAGTTAACCATTCGTTATCACTACCGGCAACATAAGCACCATTTAATTTCAAACGATATTTCATATTGATATTGTAATCATTTTCTTCTAATAAATCCAAATCGTACACTATATCAAATTCATTATTGTTTCTGATAACAAATTGATATGAATTTTCACTAGCTGGAGCAATTCTATCTTCTACAACATAATAAGTAGTATTGGTGAAAATTCGAAGTTGTGTACTTTGTGAGTATTCAACTTCTCTATCAAATACTTCTACTCCATCTTTTTCTTCTGGTATAGTTGGTTCTTCCTGTATAGGAGGAGTATTCTGGTTATTGTTGTCATTTGAACCATTATTGGTATTACCACTCGGTTTAGAAGAATTAACCGAATTATTAGAATTGTTATTTCCGTTATTACTAACGCTATTGTTTGAATTGTTACCACCACTAGCATTAGAATTACCGCCCGTATTATTACTTGAATTACCTCCAGTACCACTATTGCAATTATCACAATTGTTGTTACAATCACAAGAGTTATCACAATCTTTTGTAAAGATAATATCAAATATATCTACATTACCTGTTGGAATTCTTGGTCTATGTTCAATAAACTCTATATTTTTAACAAATAAAAAGATAATAATAACCAAGGCGATAAGGATGAATAACACTACAATAAATTTTTTTTCATTCTTTTTTTCTCTATACTCTTGTTTATCCATCTATGATTTATCACCACTTTTTCCAATTTAATTAAAGCTTCCAGTAAAGATTATAAGAATTATAAACTTTACTGGAAGTTTTAAAACTTCCAAAATCACTATGGAGTTAAACTCTCTGGATCAAAATTATTTTGATTTATATGTTGAACTACATACAATTTAACTGGAACTTTCAAAGTTAAACCACCTTCTTCTGCACCGCTTTCTGCTGCTTGTGTTCCAATTTTTGTATCTTCTGTACTATGAGAATCATCATTTTTCCAAGTAACTTTTACTGTAACTTCTACAGCATCACCTGATTCAAATCCATTTGCTTGTCCTTCTGGTAACATAATTACATATGGACTTGCTTGTTTACCCGTACCAGATAAAACAGCTTGAACATTTGGGGCCCTGTCTTTTCCTTTAGCCTCAATTTGTAAAGATATATCATTATTTTGTACATCGTTAATTCCAGCCGTTGTTAACGCCGATTTAATAGCTTGTTCATCAACATCAACTAAAAGATCAACTGCTACTTCAGTTCCTTCCAAATCAATTTCTAAAGTACCACTAGCTGTTACACTTGGTGCTATTTTACCTTTCACAACATCAGTATTGTCATCAGTGGTTAAAGGTAAAGTAATTGTTTTTCCTGCACTCTCACCACCAGACAAACTTACTTTCCATGCAGCAATACCAACTTTTGCTTCACCTTCAAACTTATCAGCATATCTAGCATAAGTTCCTCCAATGAAATATAGAGAAACAGCAAATAACATAGCCACTACTGTAATAGACATTACATTCTTTTTATTCATTTTTTCACCTCCTCATAAATGAATTTTCGCAATAACATTCTAGAATATTATTTCTCTCTATATATAAAATGAGTTTACATTTTATATTACCTTGATTGATAGATTTATTTTTCTTGCTTCTTTTCTTTATGTTTTTCTGCTTCTTTTTTTCGTTCTAGTTCTTTTTGCTTTTTGAACTCTTCGAACTCTAACCTATCTTTTTCTTCTTTTTTTCTATATTTCTTTTCATCTCTTACATTAACAATGTATAGCCATAATAAACCAACTACTAAGATAACTAATAAAACCATAAATAGACCAATAGGTTCACGCATGAACATTAAGAATTTACCTAATTTTGCAATTCTTCCAACGTATAAACCTTCGACATCTTCCATTGGTACAAGCTTGACATCTTCAGCATTATTGGCGTCACCTTTAGTTTTGAAATACTGTTTTCCATCCTCAAAGACAATTTCAACAATTCTATGGGTCGTAACCGTATCTTTCTCATTTCTAAAAGCAATGACATCTTGTTCTTTTAAAGTAGTTGTATCGACCACCTTTACAAATACTAGATCACCTTTACGAATTGAAGTTTCCATCGATCCTGATAATACGATCATTGGCTTATATCCAAAAACATCTGGTACATCATCTGGACTGGTATTAGCTTTGTATATAACTATTACTGCTATTAACAAAACGACAAAAGCTACTAAAAAGAATAAATATTTAAATACTTTACCGACAAGCCCTTTTTTCTTTTGTTCAGTTTTCTTCATATTCCCACCCAATCTAGTAAATTCGGAATAAAGTTTAAGACTTTATCCTGATAATATCATCCGCTATTATCAATAAAATTGTATCATATTTCGACTGATTTAGACACTATTTTTATTTTAAATAATTAAAAATTGTAAAAAAATGTTAAGTTCTTTTTTTCACATTAATTATTTCAATTTTATAGAAGTCAAAAACTAAGTCTTAAAATATAAGGGGAAGGGAGGTAAAAATGCCAAAAAAAGGAGAAAATATAACCAAAAGAAAAGATGGAAGATATGAAGCTAGATTTGTAAAAGAAAGAGATGAGTTTGGAAGAATAAAAAAATATGGATTCGTATATGCCAGAAGTTATTTAGAAGTTAAACAAAAAAGAGAGATGAAATTAAAATTATTAGAGAGAGATAACGATAAAAATTCGATATATAAAAGAGAAAATTTTACTACTTCAATAAATTTATGGCTTGATAATAAAGTTTTAATTAAAGATTCAAGTTATACTAACTATTATTCAATTATTTATTCTAAAATAGTTCCATTCTTTGGAAATATAAGAGTTTTAGATATCGATGAAACCAAAATTTTAGAGTTTATTAAGTATTTAAAAGAACAAAAATTAGGAAACAAGAGGATAAAGGATATTTTACTGGTACTTAAACAATTTTTAGATTATAAAAATATAAATGTAAGAATTGAATTACCGAAAATTAGTCATAAAAAAATTATCACTTTAAATGATGATGAAATAGAAATTATTGAACAAGCTACTAAAAATAGTAATGATATTAAAGTATTTGCTATTTTATTTGTCCTTTTTTCTGGCCTTAGAATTGGTGAACTATGTGCATTAACTTGGAAAGATATCGATATCAATAATAGATTAATCCATATAAATAAAACTCTAATTAGAGTAAAAAATAAAGATTCTAGTAATAAGGATAAAACCAAAATAATTATAGATACACCTAAAACCCAAAACTCAGTAAGAGATATCCCCATAAATCAAGTTATCTTGCCCTATTTAAAAAAGTTTAAAAGAGATGAAACGTGTTATTTTTTAACAGGTAGTAAAAACTTTATAACTACTAAAAAATACTATCTGTTCTATCTTAAATTTCTTAAGTCATTACAAATTAAAAAATATAAATTCCACATCTTAAGACATACTTTTGCTACTAGATCACTGTTATGTGGAGTAGATATTAAATCACTAAGTGAAATATTGGGTCACTCCAGTGTTAAAACTACTCTTGATTTATATGTACATATAAACGATAATGAAAAATTATTGCAAATAAACAAATTGAAGTTTTAAAATTTATCGAAGTCATAATGAAAGTCAAAAATTATTATTTTTTAGTTTTTTCAAGGTTTTTATCCGATGAGTTAAAGTCTTAAACTTTATTCCATTATCAGATATTAACTAATAATACTTCCAGCAGGAAGTGTTTTTATTATGTGCAAATAAAATTATTTTATTCTAAATTTTAAAAAATAAAATATATTGTAGTGATTACCAAAATCTTATCTTTATTTTGAGAGGAGTAATTATGAAATATAATGTCATCGATATTATTGATGGACAAATGAGTGATGATGAACTAAAAAAGATTATTAATAAGAAGTTATATAGGATTATTGAAATTATGGATTTTAGTGTTAATGATTTGTTTTTGGTTGAGGAGTAATAATTGTGAGTAATACAGATATTAAAGAAGATAAGATATTAAGAGTGGGAATTTATTTAAGATTATCTAATGAAGATAGAGATAAACTAAATAAAGATGATCCCAGTGAATCTATTAAGAATCAAAGAAATATGCTTATTCAGTATGTTGAAAAACATGATGAATTAATATTGACTGATGAATACTGTGATGAAGATTTATCTGGAGCTGGAACCTATAGACCTGAATTTGAAAGACTTATTAGAGATTGTGAAAATAAAAAAATTGATGTCGTTTTATGTAAAAGTCAATCACGATTTTCAAGAGATATGGAGATTGTTGAAAAATATATCAACAACAAGTTTAAAGAATGGAATATTAGGTTTATTGGATTATCAGATAATGCTGATACCGAAAATAGAGGTAATAAAAAGTCAAGACAAATAAATGGTCTTGTCAATGAATGGTATTTAGAAGATGTTTCTAATAATATTAGAAGTGCTTTTCTTTCTAAAATGAAACAAGGAGAATTCATTTCTCCCTTTGCTCCGTTTGGGTATGAAGTATCTATTGATGATAACAACAAATTAGTAGTTGATCCTGTGGCTTCTGAAATAGTAAAAAGTATTTATCATCTATACTTAACAGGATTAGGATTTACTGGTATAGCAAAATGTTTAAATAGTAAAAATATACCTTCTCCTTCCCTTTATAAATATCGTAAAGGTATCAAATTGAACGTCATTAGTAATAGATGTCGTGAAGATATAAAATGGACGACAAGTGCGATTAAGACAATTTTGACCAATGAAGTTTATTTAGGACATTTAATTCAAGGAAAGAGAACTACTGTTAGCTATAAAAATCACAAGATTAAAAACAGAGATAAAAGTGAATGGATAAGAAAAGAAAACACTCATGAAGCAATTATCGATGAAGAAATGTTTAATAGAGTTCAAATAGCGATGAAAGAAAGAACTAAACCTATGAAGAGATCAGATATAGTTCATATCTTCTCAGGTAAAGTATTTTGTCTTGAATGTGGACATTACATGAGAAAAAAGAATTCCAAAATACATGAATATCTTTTATGTTCGGGAAACAGAGATGGATATGATGACTGCATTAATAAAACATCTATAAGATATGATGTTCTTATGAGTATTGTATTAGATGCTATAAATGATAAACTTCAAAGATTTTATGATAGAGAAGAACTAGAAAAATTATCTTTGAAAAAAATGGAAAATAGATTTAATAGAAAGATTAAAGTATTGGAACAACAAAAAATGGAAGTAAAAAAACAAGTAACAAAGACAAAAAAGTATTTAAAGAGTCTCTATGAAGATAAGGTAAATGGTATTATTACAGCTTGCCAATTTAAAGATTTGGTTGCGGAATACAATAAGAATGAGGATGTATATAATGACCAAATTAAATCTATCAATAACGAAATTGCCTATTACAAAATAAAAGAAAAATCTTCAAAAAATAATAAGGAAATATTTAGTAAATACCAAAAATTAGAGGAACTCAATCGGGTTATTGTTCAAGAATTTATTGATAAAATTTATATTGGTAAATTAAGTAAAGAAACAAATAGTAGAGATATCCAAATTAAATGGAACTTTGAATAGATCTTTAACAAAAGATGGGGAAAATTAGTTGGTCATAAATTGTGACCAATTAAAACGATAATTTTGGGTAGAAGTTTCGCTTGTTACGATTAATTGACAGTGTAAAATAATTATCATATAATAATTAACCGTTAAAGAAGGAGTGATAATATGCTTAAACCAAAAATGTCTAAGTTAGTGTTAAGTTTTTCTTTATGTTTATTCTTATTTTGTATTAGTATTAATTCAGTTTATGCTAAAAACAAAGTTACTGAAACAATAGATTTAACTACTCTTACTACTAATGAAGATAAATTGGAAGAAGAGGGTTGGTCATGGAATAATGATACTAAAACACTAGTTTTAGATGGTGTAACTATTGAAATTACAGATGAAAATACTGGTAGACCAAATGAATGTATTAGGTTTTATAAAAAAGATGATATTACTATAATTTTCAAGGGTAAAAATAATTTAATAGCAGATAGAGGTTATGCTTTGTATGGACAGTCACTATCTGGTAGTGGTAATAATGGTACACTTACATTAAAAGGTGATGAAAATGCCGTATTAAATCTTAGCTACAAAAGGTATACAGTTGTTGGGGGAGGAACTAATAACGGCATGACTATGGGTCATCCAGCTAATTTAGTAATGGAATCTGGTACTGTTAATAGTAAAGGTACAATTATGATTGATTATATATTTGCTATGAATGGTGGAAGTTTTAATGTTGATGGCTGGGATATAGATTCTGATAATGCTGGAATTTATGTCATAGATCAAGTTAAGGTTAATGGAGGAAATCTTAATGTTAAATCAAAAAATGTTGCGATTAGAGTACCTGGAACAAAAAGTGAATCTGATCTTGCTGATGGCGTAATAATTAACAATGGAAATGTTTCTCTTGTCTCAAAAGAAGAGCAAGCAATTCATACTGGTCAGAGTAGTTCTACACCTGAAGGTAAATATACAAAGAATGTAGTTATTAATGGTGGAAATATAACTCTTGGTGGTGAAGATGGTATTCATGTTAGTAAGGGTTCTATTATAGTAAATAAAGTTAATAGTTCGGACGTATCTAATGTTAGAAAAAACGTGCTTAAAGTTGATAATATGTAGGGTAATGAAATAATATGTCCGAAGGCTGATTATAGTAAAGTAGATGAGGCAATCGCTAAAGCAGCTGCTAAAAAAAAAAGATGA
>CANRCI010000072.1 GCA_947629075.1 uncultured Bacilli bacterium
CATAACTAGAGAAAAGGTTGATAAATTTCGTGAGATTACGGGTGATTTCAATCCCCTTCATAATGATTTAGAATACGCTAAAGAAAAAGGCTATAATGAAACGGTAGTCTATGGTGGACTTACTGCTTCTTTTCTTTCTACTCTAGCGGGGATGTATCTTCCTGGAAAATACAGTATCATTCACAGTGAAGAAATACTTTTTAAAAAACCAGTATTTGTCTCTGATAGTCCACTTTTGATAAGAGGTGAAGTCGTCGATAAAAACGATGTCTTTAAACAGTTTACTATCTCTTTTCAAATATTTAATAAAAACCATGAAAAAGTATGTCGTGGCAAGATGAAAGTTGGTGTTTTAGAATAATGGATAAAGTATTATTGGTAACAGGTGGTTCATCTGATATCGGAATAAATCTAATAAATCGTGTTAAAGATAATTATTCCTATATCATTGCTCATCACATCGGTGACGATGAAAAATTAAAGGAGTTAAAAGAAGAATTAAAAGAGAAGTTGATTTTGATCGAAGGAAATTTCTTGGATTACGAAAAAACACAAGAATTTGTCGAAGCAGTAAAACAGTGTGGTCACATTCCAACTGATATAGTTCATCTTCCAGCTGGCAGTTTTGAAAATATTAAATTTAAGAAATTAACCTGGGATAAATTTAGGGATGATATCGATATTTCTCTTCGTTCCCTAGTTTTGGTCTTAAAAGAATTTTTACCAGTTATGGCTAAAAATAAATATGGAAGAGTAGTAGTTATGTTGACCTCATGTACTGTTAACGTCCCACCTAAATATTTAGCTAGTTATACGACTTCTAAATATGCTCTTTTAGGTTTAGTTAAATCACTAGCGGTTGAGTATGCTGGAAACAATGTAACTATTAACGGAATATCACCAACGATGATTGAAACTAAGTTCTTAAGTAAGGTACCTAGTTTATTAGTTGAACAAAATGCCTTAAAGAGTCCTAATGGAAAAAATTTAACTGTTGACGAAGTAACACCGATGATTGAATTCTTATTATCTGATAAAGCTTGTGCAATTACTGGTGAAAACATCGCAATTACTAATGGCAATATTATGTAGAGAAAGAGAGTTTTATATGAAAGAATTAGAATATCCATTTGATGTCGATTATTTGATTAAGAATAAACGTAAAATAAAGAAGAAGTTACTGTTGAATGACAACTTTATCGAAAAAAGAATTGCTATATTGGGTGGATCAACTACTAGTGAAATTAAAAATATGTTAGAGCTATTCTTACTCAATTATGGAATAAAACCGACATTTTACGAATCAGAATACAACAAATTTTTTGAAGATGCCATGTTTGGTAACGAAGAGTTAGATAATTTTAATCCTGATATCATCTATATACACACTACTAATCGCAACATAATTAACTATCCAACGATGTATGATGATATAAAGACTATTGACGAAATGTTGGAAAACGAATATAAAAAGTACGAAAGCATTTGGACTAAGTTATTTGAAAAGTTTAATGCCACTATTATTCAGAACAATTTTGAATATCCGTATTACCGCCTTCTAGGTAATAAAGATGCATCTGATGTCCATGGCAGAATCAATTTTGTAACGAGACTTAATCAGAAATTTTACGATTATGCGAGTGAGCACAACAATTTCTTTATCAATGATATCAATTATGTCTCATCTTGTTATGGACTTGATAAATGGGCTAATCAATTTTATTGGCATATGTACAAGTATGCTATGGAAGTACCAGCAATTCCGTATCTTTCCTTTAACTTAGCTAATATCATTAAATCTATTTATGGTAAAAATAAAAAAGCTTTTGTTCTCGATTTGGATAACACTCTATGGGGTGGTATCATCGGTGATGATGGAGTAGAGAATATCAGAATTGGTAAAGAAGTACCTAGTGGTCAGGTGTATGCCGAATTCCAAGAATATCTAAAAGATCACAAAGCACTTGGTATCATTTTGAATATCAATTCTAAAAATGAGTATGAAAATGCGATTGCTGGTTTGAAACATCCGGCTTCGATTCTATTGCCAGACGATTTTATCATCATTAAAGCTAATTGGAATCCTAAAAATTTGAATACTAAAGATATCGCTGAAGAGTTAAATCTCGGAGCTGATAGTTTTGTCTTTGTCGATGATAATCCAGCTGAAAGAAAAGTTGTCGCTGATTACGTCGAAGGCATTGCTACACCAGAAATCGATCAACCGGAAAATTACATCAGAATAATTGACCGTAATGCCTATTTTGAGGTAACTAATTTTTCAGAAGAAGATTTAAAGAAGAGTGAACTTTACAGAGATAATTCCAAACGTAGTCAGATGATGTCTACTTTCGACAATTACGAAGATTATCTAAAATCATTGGAGATGAAAGCGGAAATAGCTAGTTTTAAACCTATCTATTTAGAACGAATTTCGCAACTTACTAATAAGAGTAATCAGTTTAATTTGACTACTAAACGCTATTCGCTATCCGACATCGAAGAAGTCAAAAACGATGACAATTACATCAAGTTGTATGGAAAGTTGGAAGATATATTCGGCGATAATGGTGTCATCAGTGTCGTAATCGGTAACATTAAAAATAAAGATGAGTTACATATCGATTTATGGATTATGAGTTGTCGCGTTTTGAAACGTAATATGGAATTTGCGATGATGGATAAATTGGTTGAAAAAGCTAAAGAGAAAAATATTAAGACAATCTATGGATATTATTATCCGACTAAAAAGAATAAAATGGTTAATGACTTTTATGACCTTCAAGGATTTACTTTAAAAAAGAGTGATGAAGAAGGTAATAAAGTATACAAATTAGATGTTGATAAATATGTTAATCAAAATAATGTAATAGAGGTGAATGAATAATGAAAGATGAACAAATTTATGAAAGAATTAATGGAGTGTTTAGGGATATTTTTGATGATGATTCTATAACAGTAAATGCCAATACTACTGCTGATGACATCGAAGATTGGGATAGTTTGGAACACATCAACTTAATAGTAGCGATTGAAGAAGAATTTGGGATGAAGTTTAACATGAATGAAGTAACGACAATGAAAAACGTTGGTGAAATGGTTGAAATAATCAAAGTAAGAGCAACTAAATAGTTTTAAAGGGGTTTGGTTAATTGATATTTAAAATAGCTAGTGAGTTAATTTTTTAGTAAGGAAGTGCTTTTCTATGAATTTAACATCATTAACTTTTTTATTGTTTTGCATAATTACTTTATTTTTCTACTTTATTGTTCCTAAAAAGATACAGTGGTATGTTTTATTAATCGCCAGTACTATCTTTATATTTTATGGCAATTTAACTAAATTTACTTTTCTAGAAGTACTTTTAGTTCTTTTGGCATCTTATTTTGGTGCTCGTAAAATAGATAGTGAGAAGGGTAAGAAAAGAACTTACTATTTATTGGGCAGTATTGGTGTCATTTTAGGCATTCTATTTCTTTTAAAATATACTAATCTCTTATTAGTTACCTTTAATCATTTATTTAATTTGTTTAAGGTAAAATACAAATTTAAACTGATTACGAGAAATTCTCCGATTGGGATAAGTTATTATTCACTAATCATGATCGGTTATCTGATCGATGTTTATCGTGGCGGTTGTAAAGCTGAAAAGAATATTTTTAAAGTAGCATTATTTATGTATTACTTTCCAATTATTCCATCAGGACCATTTACTAGATATAACGATATGAAAAAAGAGTTGTATGAACCTCATAAATTCAATTACGATGCGTTGTGCAGTGGTTTAGTTCGCTGTCTATGGGGATTGTTCAAGATTTTTGTCATCTCCCAAAGAATTAGTATTTTTGTCAATACTGTCTATGGAGATTTAGTTACTTATAATGGTTTCTTTACTGTTATCGCAGCTTTGTTGTTTACTCTTCAGTTATATACTAATTTTTCAGGATCGATCGATATTATTATGGGTGTATCAGAGATAATGGGAATTAATCTTCCTGAAAACTTCAATGCCCCATTTTTGTCACGTACGATTACTGAACTTTGGCGTAACTGGCATATAACTTTAGGAGCTTGGCTTAAAGATTACATCTTTTATCCACTACTAAAATCTAATTTTATGCAAAGTCTAAATAAGAAGTATCGCAAAAAAATCGGTCGTAAAAAAGCTAAAAAGATACCGTTATATCTATCGATGTTAATTATGTGGATTTTAATTGGTGTTTGGCATGGTGGAACCTATAACTTTATCATTGCCACTGGTTTATTACAATTTATCTATATCTTTTTAGAAGATGTTTTAGCCCCAGTAATGGATAAAATAAATAGGAAATTGAAGATCAATCCGTATCGTAAGACTTACCGATTATTCCAGATGATTAGGACTTATGTGTTATTCTCATTTTCCTTAATTTTCTTTAGAGCACCTAGTATAAAAAAAGCTATCGATATCATTAAAAGTATTTTTGTATGGAATCCATGGGTTTTAACAGATAACAGTACTTTGTTTAAGGCAGGTCTTAATATCCACAACTTTAGAGTTTTAATCATTGCAATTATCGTTCTATTCATAATTGAAAAAAGAATTAAAAAGGGTAACGTCCGTAAACAACTATTCAGACAAAACATCGTTGTTCGTTGGGCTCTTATCTATATGTTGATATTGTCGATTATCGTCTTCGGATGTTATGGTGTAGGTTTTGATCCAGCATCGTTCATATATCGTCAATTCTAATTGTTAAAGAGGTGTAATATGAAAAAGTTATTGAAATCAATATTATTTTTAACAATTTTATTCTTTTTACTAGCGTATGTTACTAGTATTTTGTGGTTACCTAAAAATTCTATTTCATACTTTTATGAAGAACCTAAAAACACAGAAGACGTCATATATATTGGAAGTAGTAATGTCTATACTGGTTATAATGCTCCATTGATCTTTGAAAAATATGGTTTTGCAACGGGCATGTTGACAACGCCTTCGCAACCATTTTCTGCAGTCAAATACATGATTAAAGAGTCCTTATCTTACCAAAAGCCTAAGTTGTATGTTATCGATTTAACTCAAGCGGTTAGAACTTACGATAAATTTGATGAAAATGGTGTAAGGCAATCCGTTGATACGATGAAGTTTGGTAAGAATCGTAAGGATGCCATCGACACTCTTTTGAAATATCGTAAAACGCCTAAAGAAGAATACATAAATTATTATTACAGTTTTTTGATGTATCACAACAGTTGGAGTAGTCTAAGTGAATATCATTATACTGGAGATACCACTTATTACAAAGGTTATGTCTTTGATAAATTGCGTACTGATGTAGTACCATGTGTCAAATATGAGTGGGAAGATGACAAGATGGATTTAGTCGAAGAAAACCGCGAAGTCTTTTTCGATTTAATTGACTACATTAAAGAAAATAAATTGAACGTATTATTCGTAATTCAACCTAAAGTGTATAATACATCAGCAGATGAAAACAGTAACCAGATGTTAAATACCATTGTCGATGTCTTGAACAAAGAAGATATCGATGTCATCAACTTCAATAAACTAGATGATTTTTCACTAGATTTCTCAAAAGACTTTTATAACATTCACCATTTCAATGTTTATGGTGCCACTAAGTTCAGTCTTTATTTTGGAAAATATCTAAAAGAAAATTATGATCTAGATGACCATCGGGCTGATCCTAAATATGCTTCTTGGCATAAGGAATACAAGAGATTGGAGGCCGATTATCAAGAATTGACCGGTAAAGAATTTAAAGATTTAGTAAAAGAATACGAAAAAGATTATAATTAGCACTAAAATTGTTCCTTCTGCATAGATTAGAATGAGGAGGAATATTATGGCTAATTATCGTGAGATCGTTACAAAAGCAGTAATCGGTAAAGGCAAGAAAACATTTACTAGTACCCATTCTATAGTACCTGATCAATTACCTAATACAATTTTAGGATGTTGGGTAATCAATCATAATTTCCAGGGACGAAAAGAAAATGATACCATTGTAATAAATGGCAGTTATGACGTAAATATATGGTATTCATGTGATGGTAATTCCAAGACTGAGGTTGTAAGACAGACTAATCAGTACGAAGAGACTGTAAACTTTAAAACGAGTAGTGAAACCGAAAACGAAGAAGTTATCATTCGCAGTTTGAAACAACCAACTTGTAGTAAAGCCGAGGTAAGTGGTAACGCCATCAATTATACTGTCGATATGGAACTTGGTATCGAACTAGTTGGAGATACCAAAGTAAGAATTGCCGCCGATGATGAAGAAGATAGTTGGGATGAGATTCTCGATGAAGAAGATACCAATATCGAGCAAGAAATAGATGAAAGTGTAAATGAAGATTTTATTGAAGAATAAATCTTCTTTTTTATTAGAGGGATCTTTAAAATTACCAAGTTAATGGTGTTAACAAAAAAGTGTTGACAGGTGTTACTTGTTTTAGTATAATCTAGAGGTAATGAATTTTGAAAGGAGAGGTATTATGGCAGTTAAAATTAGACTTACAAGAATGGGTGCTAAAGGTAAACCTTTTTATAGAATCGTTGCTAGTGATTCAAGACGTCCAAGAGATGGACAATACATTGAACAAATTGGAACTTATGATCCAAACCAAAATCCAGCCGCTGTTAATGTTAATGAAGAAGTTGCATTAAAATGGCTTAATGATGGTGCAATTCCTAGTGATACAGTAAAAAATATCTTATCTAAACAAGGTATTATGAAGAAATTTGCTGATAGTAAAGCTAAAAAAGGGAATAAGTAATTATGAATTTAGTAGAATTGACT
>CANRCI010000073.1 GCA_947629075.1 uncultured Bacilli bacterium
GGCATTACGTTATTGACGCGAATTCCCTTTTCTCCCAATATGCTAGCTGTCTTGGCACTGAAATAGGATAGACATCTTTTAGAATACATATATGCGAAAGTACTAGGACTTTTTACAGCAAGTGGCATAATCAACCTCTGAACCTCTTCCCAACTTTCAGCATAGATCATTTTCTTTTCTTCTCTTTTAAACTTTTCCCAATTCAAACCAGCGGCACTACTGACGTAGAGAATCGCTCCACCCTTAACAATACGGTTAGTTAAATATTTATTAGTGATATAGAAATTGGCTGTGTAGTTACAATTAAAAGTTGTCAAGTAATCAGTCTTAGAACCAGATAATCCAGCATTTCCAAAGAAACAATCGATTTTTTTAGGTAACTTTTTAAAGGTCTTATCGATATCATCTTTTTTAGATAAATCACATTTAAAAAACTCTACTACCCCTTTAACATTACAAGGATTTATGTCTAAAGCATATACTTGTGCTTCCTGTTCTACTAACATTTTAACCAAGGCTTTACCCATACCACTAGAGGCACCAGTTACAACACAAATCTTATCGCGATAATTTAATAAATCTTTCATACAATCCCTCCTATTTTATATGTTTGATATACCATAAAGATTAAAAATATGCAAGAAAAAAGAAGTATCAACTTCTATTGTCTCGAATTATCAAAAAGCACTAGAGTACCCAAATTAATACATGCCGATATGACAAAGAAAACGGGAATTAAAAGTGTAAAAAACCACCATATTGTGTCATTGCTCAAATCAAGGCGATCATTTATAATAATCGTCGTCATAAGGGCGTATAGAACTGAAGATATAACGCTAGCAATAATGGTAATGCAATAAGCTTTACTCCTGTTAATCTTTATAACATTTTTATTCTTTTTAAACCACATAGCCTATTCGCAATAACCCTTTCCTATTCCGTCACCAGCATTGTATTCTTGACCAGCAATCTCACAAGAAGTTTTGGTAACGCTATCTTTCAAATAACCACCAAAAGTATTAATAATTCCAATTACAATTACAGAAATAAGCGCAATTATTAACACATACTCAACTAAAGCTTGTCCTTTTTCATTCCTTCTCATATTTTCACCTAACCTCATATCTATAATAATAATTTTATACTTATCACCTATTTTTGTCAATATCTTTTAGGGTACTGTAACTCGCGCTTTACCTATTTTTTTATCTGTGCTAAACTTTAGTTGGTGAAAGGTATGACGGTAACAATTAAAGATATAGAAATAAGAAATGTTTCAGGCTTCTTACAAAAGTTTTTAGGACTGATGTTTAAAAAAAATTTTAACTACGCCCTAAAATTTCGTTGTAATGGAATTCATACTTTCTTTATGAGAGAAAATATCAATGTCATCCTAACTGATAAAAATGATACTGTTCTATATATATATCGCAATTTAAAGAAAAACAGAGTCATTCTACCAAAAAAAAATGTTTACTATACCTACGAATTTCCAAGTAACACTGTAAAAAACATAAATGTTGGTGACACTATACAAAAAAACAATGCTATATAAACATTGTTATAATCAATAATACAATTCCCAGTTCTATTCCTTTTAGGGCTGTTTTTTTATCTTTTAAACTTATAATTTTAGGAAGTAATTCACAAAGGGATATGAAGATGATCATACCGATTGTAAGCGATAACAGTGTTCCATTTACGATACTGTTTTCAAAGAAGTCAGTTGCTAAAAAAGTTAGAACTCCACCGATGGCAGTCGAAATCGAAACGCCACCAATAATCGTTGCATTCTTTACTTTATCTTTACTACTTTTAAACAGAATAGATGAGATTACCATTCCCATTGGAATGTTGTGTAACCCAATACCGACACTTAGTAAAAGGCCGGACTTAACTGAAGAGTTAACAGCATTGGCAACGGCCATTCCTTCAATAATATTGTGGATTACTAATATCACTGCTGACATAATTCCAATGTGTTCCAAATTGTCATCGTCATGACCTTCGTGATCTGGTATAAACACATCCAACATCTTTAAGATAAAATAACCAAAAAATATACCGATAGAAAGAAGAATAATGCTTAAACTGTTTGAGTACGCATCATTAATTTTTTCCCAAGCTTCTGGCAATAAATCGGTAAGCATGAGCATGATCATTACCCCAAAAGCAAGTCCTAATGAAAATTCGATAAATTTTTTATTACTTTTACCATAATAGGCAATGCCTGCCCCAATCAATATGAATAACCCTAATAATAAAGTTATTAAAATCCCCATAATATCACCCTAAAAAATAGTACAAAGTATTACTAAAATACCTAATGCTATACGATACCACATAAATACTTCAAAATCATGTTTCTTTAGATACTTCAACAAGTATTTAATACACAATAAACCTGATATAAAAGCAACCATTACACCAGTTACAAAAATGCTTAAATTAGCTAAAACTAAATCAAAATTACCTTTCAAAACGAATAGTAATACTGCTCCAAAAATAATTGGTGCTGACAAATAAAAGGAAAATTTAGCAGCATCTTCACGATCTAATTTTAAATATCTAGCAGCACTAATCGTGGTACCACTTCTAGAAAATCCCGGTATTAGAGCAAATATTTGACTACATCCGATTAGTAGAGCGTCTTTAATCGTCATATCAGAAATATGCTTATTAGACTTACTATTTTTATCGACTAAGTAAATTACAATTCCCATAAATATTAAAGCACAAGCAATGATAATAGGTTGATTTCTAAAAAAGCCTTCAACGACATCTTCGAATAAAACACCGGCAATGGCAGCTGGAATTGTCGCAGCAATGATATAGTAAAAAATTCTTCCCTCTTTATCTCGCGTTCCCCTTGTAATTCCTTTTATTACCATATTCCAAAAATCTTTAAAGAAGTAAAGAGCAATGGCCATAAGTGTTCCAAAGTGAAGAGCAATGTCAAAAGTCATACCCAAATCACCACTTCCAAGCAACTCTTTACCTATTCCAAAAACTTCTCTAAAAATTATCAGATGAGCACTTGAAGAAATTGGTAAAAACTCTGCTATTCCTTGTAAAATTCCTAGTAATACAACCGAAAAATACATATATCACACACCTCACTATACTTAAGTATATCATAGAATAATAAATTTTATTAAAAAAAATATAACAGAAATATCTGCTATACTATTTAAATATTTTATCGTATATATCTCTGTATTTTTCAACGAGAATAAATTTGATATCTTTCTTTATTTCTTCTGGTATTTCTTCCAAATCTTTTTTGTTCTCTTTAGGGATGAAGATCGTTTTTATCGAAGCACGATGAGCCCCGATGGTCTTCTCTTTCAATCCACCAATGGGTAAGACATGTCCACGCAATGTCACTTCTCCAGTCATACCAATATTACTTTTTACTTTAGTATTAGTAAATAGACTTATTAACGTTGTAACTAGAGTAACTCCAGCACTCGGACCGTCTTTTGGTACAGCCCCTTCTGGGACATGGATGTGAATGTTGTTGTTTTCGAATAAGGTTTCATCGATACCAAATTCTTTAGCATTGGCTTTAATGTAACTAAGTGCTAAAGAGGCACTCTCTTTCATGACATCACCTAAATTACCCGTTAAAATAAGTTCACCTTTTCCCTTATAAAAAGTAGCTTCAATTGGTAAAATATCCCCACCATATTGGGTATAAGCTAGTCCATTTACAACCCCTACTTGACTTAAATTTCTATTATCCGTATAGAAATATTTTTCATTTCCTAAATAAGCCTTTATATCATCGGCATCGATACTATAATTATCTTTTACTTTATCGATAACTATCTCTTTAACTATTTTTCTAATCACAGTTGCAATTAGACGATCTAGTTCACGAACACCACTTTCTTTAGTATAATTTCTAATTATTTTCAAAATTGCTTCATCACTAAAAGTTACCCTTTTAGTACTAAGACCATGCTCATGTAGTTGATTGGCAATCAAATGTCTTTTAGCAATGTCCAATTTCTCGTATTCAGTATAACTAGAAAGTTCTACTATTTCTAGACGATCGCGAAGTTCCGTAGGAATTTGTTCGATGTAATTGGCAGTTAACAAAAACATTACTTTACTAAGATCGTATTCTTCCTCGATATAGTGATCGATAAAATGTTTATTTTGTTCTTTATCTAAAACTTCAAGTAGACTTGAAGCAGGATCCCCTTTGATATCTTTAGTCATTTTATCTATTTCATCGATAATAAAAACGGGATTAATCGTACCAACTTTTTTCATTCCCTGAATTATTAGACCAGGAGCTGCCCCGACATAAGTCCTACGGTGTCCGACAATTTCTGCTTCATCGTTAACTCCACCAACGGAAATTTTAGTCGATTTACGATTCAAACTCTTGGCGATACTTTGGGCAAGAGTCGTCTTTCCGACACCAGGTGGACCAACTAAACAAATAATTGGACTGCGAAGACTATTCTTGTTCTGTTTGACAGCTAAATACTCAATAATTCTCTATTTGACATTATCTAGGGCATAGTGACTCTTATCAAGGGATGCTTTTACTTTATTCAAATCACTTACATCTTTGGTCTCTTCTTTCCATGGAAGTGAGATCAACCAATCGATATAATTTCTGATAATACCCATCTCTGGTGAATTGGGATTACAAGAGTTGTAACGACTAAGTTCGATATTCAATCTCGTCTTGACCTTTTCTGGACAATCTAGATTGTCAATCTTTTCACGTAACGAATCAACTTCGCTATCACGATCCGATACTTCCCCCAATTCTTCTTTAATAACTCTAATTTTTTCGTGTAAAACAAATTCTTTTTGTGATTGTTCTAATTGATGTGAAACTTTAGATTCAATATCTTTTTCCAACTTCAATATTTCCATATCGCGATTGATATCATCTAAAATCATTCGCGTTCTCTTAGTCGGATCAAATTCTTCAATATATTCTAATTTCCTCTCTAATGTAACTGGCAAAAAGATGGCAATTACATCAGTTAATTGATTTAAATTATTTATTCCTGCAATTTGTGATAGAACAGTATTAGACATGTAAGGAACTTCTTTAACATAGATCTCGACATGTTTTACAAGCGATCTAATATAGGCAAGTTCTTCTTTAAGATCTAATTCATCTAATTCTTTTTCACTTACTACTGCATCATATATATTATTGTCTTTAGTATAAGTATGAACCTTGACACGATTTATACCAGATATGATTACTCTCGTTTTTCCATTTGGCATATCAATTTTCATCTTTATCTTTCCAACAATTCCTACAAGAGGTAGTTCCGAAATGCTAGGACTTTCCTCTAAAATATCTTTAGGATTGATAACCAAAATATTATTTTCATAATAATCTTCAGCTAAATTGATAAGTTTCTTATCTTCTTCATTGTCAAATTCTAATCTTACCTCGCTGTTGGGAAAAAGTACCATATTTCTTATTAAAAGTACTGGTAAATTCGTCTTAATCATAGGCACATCTCCTTTTAAAACAACTGTTTTCTATTATAACTTTTATAGATATAAAAAGCAACAAAAAAGAACATTTTTTGATGTTAATTTTTGGGTTTTATAAAAGCTAAAAAATGGATTGTTCAAATCCATTTTTTAATCAATCAATTAGTTTAAATCTTTCTTCCTGCAAGACGTTAGGATACTTTTTACGATCGACTTTAGAGGTAAACATTTTTACTGGTCTTACCCAATGCGTATCTTCATTTTCGTGATGGTAGACAACCATATCTTCTAAGGTTTCACTGTCTTTAGCAATTAAATCAACAATGACAACTCGACCTTTAAAATGGAGATATCTTTTTCCTACCTCAACCATTACATGGCATCCTTTCTTGAGAAATTAAGTCTTCCTTTTTTATCAGTACCGATAGCTTTTACTATTATTTCGTCACCAATTTTTACAACATCCTCAACTTTATCAACTCGTTCTTTAGCAAGTTTCGAAATGTGAACCAATCCTTGACATCCTGGCCACACTTCGACGAAACATCCGAAATCTTGAATATCTACTACTTTAGCTGAATAAAGTTTTCCTTCTTCGACTTCTCTTACGACATCCAAAATCATTTCACGAGTTTTATCAATTATCTCTTGATTACTGTGATAGATTATTACTTTACCATCATCTTCTAGATCAACCTTAACAGCATTGACATCGTTTACAGCAGTAACATTACTAGCTTCACAAATGATCTTAGTAATCATTTCTCCACCACGACCAATAACATCTTTAATCTTTTCAGGCTTAATATAGAATATTTCAGTCTTAGGTGCATACTTACTAACTTCTTTACGTGGCTCTTTGATAACGCTTTCCATGACATCCAATACTTCAAAACGAGCTTTCTTAGCTTGAGCTAGCGCTTCCTTTAAAATCTTTTTAGTAATACCTTTAATTTTTATATCCATCTGTAGAGCACAAATACCATTTCTAGTACCTGCTACTTTAAAGTCCATATCTCCTAAA
>CANRCI010000074.1 GCA_947629075.1 uncultured Bacilli bacterium
GGATTACTCTGTGTTTTAAAAGCAGTATTTCCACGTCCTCCACGTCCTCCAACAGCAACTATTACTTCATCATTTTTATGTTTTAAATCCGCAATTATTAAATTGGTATCGACATCAGTTATTACTGTTCCCTGTGGTACTTTAATAACTACGTCTTTAGCATCAGCCCCATTTTGATTCTTACCACGGCCATTTTCACCCTTGTCACCCTTAATCTTTTTCATAAGTCGAAGATCGATCAAAGTATGAAGTCCTTCATCTACTTTAAAGATGATATTACTACCGCGGCCACCATTACCTCCGTAAGGTCCACCCATCGGAATATATTTTTCTCTTCTAAAGGCAAGACAACCATCTCCACCATTACCAGCGATAACTTTAATTGTTACTTCATCTATAAACATTGATATCACTTCCTTAAAAACGTTAATATTATACCACATTTTTTAAATAAATGCACTAATTTAAGCAAGATAAGTTAAAGCAGATTGTAAAGTCCAATTTAATACAAATAAAAAGCACCCTAAGGCACTTATTTTCTATTTGAAAAGACTGTGTATCCAGCTATACCAAAAATGACAAGTACTAAAACTAAAATAACGATGTTCATTCCTTTGGCATTAGTCGTTGGATTATTAGCGATTGTAAGTGGATTGACATAATCAAATACCGCTTTCTTTATCGGCGTCAAAATATATTCTATTCCAATTGTTAAATTAGTCATAATCTCATATTGCATATCAAACATCTCCTAAGCATTAAGAAAAGCCAAAACCGTAACTACACCTGAAAGCATTCTAACACCGATTGGAAAATAAATATTATCGGTCTTGTAATAAGATATAGATAGACATAAGCTACATATAAAGTATGAAATTACATAAAATAATTGAACTGCTTCTGTATAAGAAAATGCAACATAGAAAAGTCCGTAAAGTAAGCCACTTACTATGAAGTAAAAAAATGGTTTTTTCTTAAATATTTCTTTAATCGTTCCATAAAAGAAAATTGATTCTAGTATCGGAGAAGTAATAATGGCCGATATTATAAAATAAACCAAATTTGTTTCTTTAAGGCGATCTAACTGTAAATTGTTAGGAAGCTCAGTATGAAAAATTTCAGTTACGACGACGTTACACATCGTATTTACTATAAAGAATAAAACAAATACACCGCCGATTTTAACAAGTGTTTTTACTAGATGTTCTTTCGTCATCTTACTACTTTTACTAAAAACTGGTCTAAATAATTTAACAAAAATAAATGTTAAAACGATTTCTAAAGCTAGATTAAGCGTAACATCAAAATTTAATCCCATTAAATTACTAGTAAGACTTGGTAACAATGTATAAAGGGCAAATAACAAAAAGGCAATTATGACATTCTTACTAAAAATATTTTTTAATTTAGTCAAATAAATCAACTCCTATTCTAAAACAATTTTATCATAGGAAAATTCAATTTTAAAGTGACTAATCAAATATTTACAACCATATTTACAAATAAAAAGAAGTGCTAAAGCACTTCCTGGATATAACTATCCAAAATATTTTTTAATCCAAGCCCACATAAAATAAATCCTCCTTCCTTTTTATTCCTCTTTCTAAAAAATTCTTACTTCCCCCAAAATAGATGAGCACCATCTATCTTTACCTTAATTATATTATTAAGATTCTAAAAAATCAATAGAAAATTAAAAAAAGAGAAGTATTTTCTTCCCTATTTTATCTATCTTCAACCGGATAACAACTAACTTGTTTTTTATCCTTACCAACACGTTCAAATTTAACAACACCATCAACTGTAGTGTACAATGTATCATCTTTTCCACGTCTTACATTAACTCCTGGGAATATTTTAGTTCCTCTTTGACGATAAATAATTGAACCTGCTGTTACAAATTGTCCATCACTTGCTTTAGCTCCTAATCTACGACCAGCTGAATCACGACCATTAGATGAAGAACCTTGACCTTTGTGGTGAGCAAATAATTGTATATTTAACTTTAGCATATTCATGCTTCTTCCTCCTTTATCTTAACATTTTTAGGATAACTTCTAGCTAGTTCATCTAGCATAGCTAACATGTTTTTTAATAACTTATCAACTATATCATTATTTTCATTAACAACTATCTCGAAATTATCTTTTTTTTCTTCGTAACTAATATAGTCTTTACCAAAAGTTAAAATGGCATTGACTGAGGTTGTAAGAATACTAGAAGCTGCACTACAGACTATATCATTACCGAAACTGCTGTAATTAGCATGACCATAAAAATTTATTTTTTTTACTTCGTCATTATTTCTAACTACTACTATTTTAATCATTTAATTATCCTTTAATTGCTTTAATAACAACTTGAGTATAAGGTTGTCTATGACCTTGAGTACGACGATTACTTCTGTCTTTTGACTTATAAGTAAAGATTCTTATCTTTTTATTCTTTCCGTTCTTTACTATTTCACCTTCTACTGTAACTCCATTAAGATAAGGATTACCTACTTTGTCGTCACATAACAATACTTGGTTAAAAATAACTTTGTCACCTGGTTCACCATCAATCTTCTCAACATAGATAGTATCACCAACGCTAACGACATATTGTTTTCCACCAGTTACAATAACTGCTTTCATGAACATTCCTCCTTTATATATTTTCTAGACTCGCTCGTGAGGTACCGAAGTTTTAAAACCTTTTTGATGCGGTTTGAAGCACATAAAGGGCTACAAACATTTAAATTTTATCATGAAATAACTACTAAGTCAAACAAAAAAGAGGAAAAATCCCCTATTTATTTAGTAGCATTAGTGTCTTTGACGATATAGATTGGTCTCTTTTTCGTTTCTAGATAAGTTTTAGCTAGATATTCACCAATAACTCCAATGAATAGTAGTTGTAATCCCCCAATCAAGGTAACTATTGAAGCAAGTGTCACCCAACCACTAACTGGAGAGGCAAAAATCAGAGTTTTAACCACAATTGTAACGATAAAGATAAAGGCAATAAGGCAAAGTAAAACACCCAAAAAGGAAGCTACGACAAGTGGAACAGTCGAAAAAGCTACTATTCCTTCTATCGCATATTTAAATAACTTCCAAAAGCTCCATTTGGTCTCACCAGCTACACGTTCAATATTTTTATATTCGAGCCACTTAGTATTAAATCCAACATAACCAAATATACCTTTACTATAACGATTGTATTCTTTCATGCTCAAAATGGCATCTAACATTTGGCGAGTCATCAGACGATAATCACGAGCTCCATCAACCATCTCTATGGCACTCATCTTATTGATAAGTTTATAAAAGCATCTAGCAAAGAAACTTCTAATTGGTGGCTCTCCCTCACGACTAACTCTTCGCATACCAACTGAATCATAACCCTCTTCTTTGATTAGACGAATCATTTCTTTTAATGTTTCAGGTGGATCTTGTAAATCGACATCCATGGTCGTAATGTAATCTCCCTTAGCGTATTCAAATCCAGCCAACATTCCCGCTTCTTTCCCAAAATTTCGTGAAAATGAAATATACTTTACTCTGTCATCTTTTTTAGCTAAATCCTTAAGAATTTCCAACGTCTTATCTTTAGAGCCATCATTGACGAAGATAAACTCCATATCGTAATCCATTTCTTTAGATAGCTTATCCATCTCTTTAAAATAGATATTGACCGTTTCTTCTTCATTATAACAAGGTACAACTATTGATATTAACTCTCTTTTTTTCTTATTTTTCTCTTTTTCTTTTTTTACTTCCATTTCTTCTCATTCCTTCTCTACTATCATAATATATAATTACCCCAAAAGCAACTATACCTATAACACTGCATAGAGCTCCCACTTTCAAGTATGGTGTTTCATATATTAGTTCAATCTCGTGCTCTCCTTTATCTAAATAAATACCTAAAAAGTAATTATTAGATAGGAAAGTATCAGTTTTTTTACCATCGACAAGGACCTTCCATCCCTTCGAATAAGCCGTACTAAGTTGTAAAACTCCACTGTTTTTAAAATTGACTTTAGCTTTCATCGTATTATCGTAATATTCATCAATCTCAAAATTAGCTTCATTCAATTTGGCAACATCACTTTCATAATCATCAAAATTAACTAACAAAATCTCGATATCATCATAATTATAGTTTCCTAAACTAGAGACTTTAATTTGAATTTCTTCTTCGTCAAGATCTTCATAATAACCTAAATTGACTAAAAAATCTTCTGGACGAGCAACGTAAGGACTGACATTTTTATTGACATAACTTATTCTTTTAGCAATATCTCTAAAAGTGGTAGTGATATTAAATTCATAGTTTTTAGTGTAATACTTAGTGCTGTTATAGAACTTTCTTTTAGCTAAAGCATTACTTTTATCAGTAATTTTCACATCATATAATTCATCTTTACTAAATGGTTCATATGCAATATTTTTAATTCTTAAATATAGTTCACCGCTCTTACTAGGACTGTCAAAGTTTAGGGTGACTGTACCCTTTTTAGTATTAGATACAGTAAATGTACCCCCCCCGCTAGGTATTTTTTCATCTTTAACTTTAAAATCAAGGCTCTTTATATCATTGTTGGTTTTATCTTTAATATTAGCTTTGGTAACGTATTTGGTATCGATATCTTTTTTATCTAAGCTAACTGTTTTTAATAGAGCACTCTCTTTTTCTAATGGATCTAATTTATAATAGGAATCCGTATCTATATAGGTATCATAGAAGGTACCAAAACTAACTGGATACTTATTTTCATAAATCTTGGTATACTCATAACTCTTTTGTAACTCATATCCATAAGGTGGCATTTCATCATCAGAAATATAGTACTTGTTACCCAATAATGTCGTAATCTTTGTTCGTTTATCAAACTCTTTAATTTCTCTAGATGCTGAATATTCTCCATTAGCTAAATCATATCCTAAGGTAGCTAGATATTTAGGAATTATCGAATAGTAATAATCAATTGATGGATAATCGTAAATTAGTGATAAATTGGTGACGTTAGATGGAAATTTTAAAACGCGATAAAAAGACTTATCACTATCTTTTACTTCTTTGATAGCTTCTTCAAAATTATGAATAGAATTATTATTAGTTGGATAGATAAAGTCATCTTCGTATCTCGTATAATAATTGGTAATAAAACCATCACCGGATACATCTAAATAGCTATAAGTGTTAATACATAGTGTCAAAACTGTAAGAATACAAAGACTAGCATTAAACAAACTTACATTTTTAAACTTTAATTTGTCTTGCTTATCAAATATTATTAGAAAGATAAAAACTGATCCTAACGAAAATAAATCGTAGTAATCGAAGTTGATGTTTAACAGGAATAAAACAATTAAGTAACCACCAGCAAACAGAACAACATTATAGAAATCTTCCTTGGTTATTTTGATACCGTCATTGATTAAATGGGCCGAAAGGCTACATAAGATGAATGAAAAGACAAAGCTCCAACGAGTATCATGCCAAGAAAATGCCGTATAGATTTGACTGATATTAGAAAATAGCATCGATACAAATAGAATTAGTAAAAAGATAATTTGGGGATGATATTTTTGATGGCGGCGAAACAAAAGTGGAATTATCAAGAAAGTTAAAGCGTTTAATCCAATTGATGACCAATTGTACATATCGAGTGTACCAAGTGATTTAAATAAATGGCGATAGTGATCGATAAAGTATGGTGGTACTTCTTTAGCACCTGAACGATTAGATCCTAAAAACATCATTACGGTTGGCAATAAAACGATCATTGACATCAAGACTCCAACCGCCACACACATAGCAACCTTAAAATATTCACCTACTATTTTCTTAAACTTATTATCTTGTCCATTATACTTGGTAAAAATAAGAATGCTTCCATAGATGAAGAGACAGACAGATAAAAGGTAACCGAAGTAAAAACAAGTCATAAAAAATAGTAAAAAGACACTGAAGATAAAGAAGATTTTCTTGTCTTCATTAATTATCTTTTCTATTCCAATCATGACCAGTGGCCATATCATAACAGCATTTAAAAAGTATGGATGCCTAATTCCGGATAGTAAAGCAAAAGTACAAAACGAATACATTATGCCACCGATGGCTTGGGATATATTATTGAGTTTTTTATAACGGGCATAAAAGATAAAAGTAATTCCTACGAAATATAGACGAACAATTATTAAAAGGAAAAACAAGGTGTCTAGTCTACTCTCAGGAAATAAAACTGCTACATACGAAAACAAATCACCTAAGATGTAGTATGAGTAATTGGCAATTAAATCCATTCCTAGTCCTAAGTTCCAATTAAATAAAGTAAAGTGCCCTGTTTTTATAGCATTAACCAATAGATTACGATAATTTATGAACGTAATATAGTGCTGATTAACAGTGTCAGATTTCCAGATAGCTCCCTTGTTGTAAATGTAAAATATATATAC
>CANRCI010000075.1 GCA_947629075.1 uncultured Bacilli bacterium
CCCTTTTCTTCACCGTGTTCAATAACGACAAAAGTAGGAATGCTCATAACACCATACATACGCGCTACCTCTTCGCAATCATCGACGTTTATTTTGACAAACTTTACATCTTTTTCTTCCTCTGATAATTCACTAACTACCGGACTCATCATGCGACATGGTCCACACCAATCAGCATAGAAATCGATAAACACTTTCTCTTTAGCATCCAATACTTCTTTTTTAAATTCTTGTTCTTTTATTTCTTTAATCATCTTTTTACTCCTGTTACTTTTCTTAAATATTTTATTAATTCTAACCCAACCGTCATCCCTTGGTAAACAGCTTTCGATACTTGATAGATACCACCTGTGATATCACCACAAGCGTATACTCCTTCGACATTAGTTTCACACTTATCATTTATTACTATATCTCCATCTTGTAAAACTATACCTAGAGCATTGGCAAAATCGATTGAGGAAGCACTTCCCTCGGCGATGAACAAACCACCCATTTTCTTTGTTTCACCACTGGCAAAAACGATTTCATCTAAAACGCGATTACCTCTAAGTTCGATGATAGGTCGAGTATCACTCTTAATCCCATCTACCCCATCAGGTATATCTTTACCATTGGTAAATAGATAGATATCCTTAACAATCGGTGATAGATATTTTAGCTCGTGAACTGCTAGAGGTCCACTTCCAACGACCGCCACACTTTTGCTTTTAAAAAAGTAGCCATCACAGACAGCACAGTAAGAAACACCCTTGCCCTCAAACTTCTCTAAGTTTTTAATATTAGGCTTTTTCTTTTTCTTACCAGTTGCTAAGACTATGGTTTTAGAATTAAAAGTCCCAATATTGGTCCTAACTTCAAAATTATCTTTATTTTTAATAATTTCTACTACTTCACATTCTTTAACATCTACACCTAAATTACTAGCTTGTCTAAGTCCCTGTTGGTATAACTCATTTCCCGTTATACCATTTTCAAAGCCATAATAGTTATCAATTTTTTCAGCTAAATCGAGGTTGCTTTTTTTATTAGTCATAATCGCACAACTTCTCTCAGCTCTACTCAAATAAAATGAAGCAGTTGCTCCAGCTGGACCACCACCTATTATTATTGTATCGTACAACTTGGCCATCTAATCACCTCAAATACATTATATATTAATATTAAAATATTATAAACAAAATTACCTAAATTATTATGTCAAATTCCCTAGCCGATACAATATGTTAAACTATCTTTTAGTTAAAAAATTGTAAAATTCTTCGGGATAATCAGTTATGTAATAAATACTGTCATAATTGTTATCGATTAAAAGATCCAATGCTTTCTTAGTATTACTAACACAATTAGTAGATGGATACCAATTAGAAAAATTAATCATAATCTCTTTACCGTTTTTTAATAGTTCATCCATTATTTTTAGATTGATCATATTAGGAGTCAAAGAATAGTAATCAGCTTCTTTGAAATCGAGATTATTGATACTTACAACTAAACCTACCTCAAAATTGGGATTATTGCGTTTAAGTAATTCTAAAATGGCATTATTATTAGTTTCAACATAGAAATCGAGCATAGGAAATTCATCCAATATCGCCACTAGATTATTGATATATTTTTCATTTCTTCTAGCAATATCTTCTATTTCATTATTCAACAAATCATAAGCATTATAAATATTTATGACAATCATCTTTTCAAAATTTCTAACGTAGTTTAACAATTCCTCTAATCTGATGAATTGACTGGTCTTTATCTCCAAAAAGTTTTCATTTTGAATAGTATTGATATCATTTTGAGTGGACCCGACAACGCTGTAATAGATAATCTGTTCATCTTTGGTCATGACGATATCGATATGGAAACCTTTGACATATTTACGAGTGGCACAAGATGAAAGAAAATTAACCAATGTGTCAGCACTATTTTTTCTTGAAATAATGTTCATATAATCACCTGGTTAATTATATGTCTATTTTAGTATCTTTAACCATTCTTTTTTGATATTTTCACCCGTGAACTTTTTAGCTTTCTTGTAAGATCTATTACCGAGACGATGACGAAGATCGCTATCCTCTAATAACTTGACAATCGCCTCAGCCATCTTTTCTTTATTTCGTCCCTCGATAATAATACCACTTTTATCGTCGATCAATTCACATGCTCCTTCAGCGGAAGAAAACACGACTACTGGTAAGGCATGACTCATCGCTTCTAACAAAGTAAGACCAAATGCTTCTTTTTTAGAGGCTAGAACATAAATTGATGCCTCTTCTAACATTTTTTCGATGACTTCATGCGTTTGGTAACCGTGAATATATACAGCATTCTCTAACGATTTATTTCTAATCTTGTTTTTTAAATGCTCCATCTCGTGTCCACCACCAACGATATCAAGTCGCACATCGACTTTACGACGTACTAGTTTTATAACATCGATTAAATCGTCAAAACCTTTTTCTTTAGAAAGTTTACCGATGGAAATGATCCGATTATTATTGAGAGTTGCTTTATGATGTGGAACTTCATCCAAGATATTGGGAATACATACACATTTACATGACGTCTTTTCTAACTTTTGGCTGTAAAAGTCTTTTAGACTTTGGGATACCGTAACTAAATAGTCCAAATCTTTAACACTTTCGATGATATCAGATGCTAAAGAGGCGTCACCTCCATGATGGGTGTGTTCCCAAGCGATTCTTGTAGAATTCTTCTTTTTTACCTTCGATAAATAACTATGTAGTTCCGCAGTAGTTGAAATAAAGAAATCACTAGATGTTTCCTTAATCGCCTTAATGACTAACTTCTTTTTCTTATGCAAAGTTTTATTAGCTTTTACTATATCTTTAAACAATTTAATTATCGAAAAAGTAGACAAATATTCATCCCATACTAATCTCAAGGTTTTAGAGTATTTTTTCTTCTTCAATAGATGTTTATATCTCCTGATTCTGATTACTCGATCATTATCGATCAAATACTTAAATTTTACTTTACTACTATAATTAAATGGTGGTTGCTCATGTATTTTATAAACGGAAATTATCTCTAAATCAAAATCTTTATCCAGTACTTTAGATAATGATGCGATACTTTTCTCAATTCCGCCATATGAAAGTTGCGATACTAAAAATGTTATTTTCATGTTACCACCTCTAATAAAAGTTTATCACAAAAACAGTTACTTAACTATATCTAATATTTTTTACTAGCATTTTCTTCTTGCAAACCAAGTTAAAAGCTTAAGTACTACTAGTTTTTAGTCAAATAAAATAATCTTCGTAATGAAGATTATTTTTTATAAACCCTTCTAATTAAATATTCGTCTTGTCCAGCTTCTTTATTTTCAGTAAATTTAATAATTATACCATTATCTTTATCTACTTCTTCACCAGTTTCACTCTTAGCTTTAGCATCGACTAGTATCTGTTCTATTTCATCATCTTTTAAATCAGCTTTGTTGACAAGAAGAATAGCGCGGATAATTTTATCAGCCAAATCTTTATTAATACTAGTAGTACTGTAATATATACCACTTTCTTCAACTACTTCTTTAGTCATATCACCGGTATACTTTTTAGGTTTTATATAGAAATTAATGTCCCCATATAAGTAGAAATAATATGTATCATCCTGAGTAGTTACCTTTTTACTATCGATTATTATTGTTTTGTCGATTTGTTTAAGACTGGTATTTAGATTAGTTAAATAATCGTTAATAGCTATTTCTTCACTATAGACAGTGTTATCTTCTTCTATTTTATCTTTACTACCATCTTGATCTTTAGTAAACATATCGACAACAAAATAAACTACTGTTAAAAAAATTGCTAATATTATCAGACATATAATTGTAATTTTTGTACTTTTCTCCATTCTATCTACCTCACTATGACATTATAACACAGATACATTTTGAGTAACAACTAAAATTGACAGCTTTTAAAAGTTTTGCTACAATAGACGCCGTTTGATGGGGTGATATGATGAAAGACAAAAAGAAATTAATCGTTAACTTAAGCATCGTTAATGCCCTTATTTTTACGACGTTTGATGCCATTTTAATCAAAACTAATTTTAAAACGTTTAAACCACTAATAAAAAGTCCATTTCAAGATACTGCAAATTATAATTACGATTTAGAAACACGTAAAGTACTAGTCGATACTCTTATCGATAAAACCGGGGACTTCGATCTTTTTAAAACAGCAACTGATATTTCTGGTGATGAAATAAAAAAAGAGATAAGAAATATTTTGATTTCTAACCCTTATATCGATTACGAAAATCTATATGAACGCATTTTATGTAACCGGGTAGTACTCCATTCTGAACCCAGTAGTAATCCTGCTGTCGTCGGGCAAACTGTTTCTTTCGAAGGAGCTTTCTTAACGAACTTTTTATTCGATATCGTTCCCAATAGCATAATTGATATCTATGATGTCAATATGCATAATTCTAAAAATAAAGAAGCATTAAAATCAACTTATATTCACGAAAGCATTCACATGATGTTTCCCAACATTGAATCACCATTCTTTTCAGAAGCTCTAGCTACACAAATCGAAAACGAAACGCCATTTGTCCATAGTGAAAGTTATACTCTTCACCTACCCCTTATAAAGATGTGGTATGAAGTTTTGGGATCTGATGTTTTTAAAAAAGTGGTAGCAACTGGTGAATTACAATCGTTTATCGATAGTTTATCCGATTTAGGAATAGATGAAGAAAAAGCTTCTACTATCATAGATAAGCTAAATGATATTCACTACTTATATCTAGCCTCAATCGAATCGGAAGAAAATGTCTTGTTAATCCGCAATTTAAATTCTAAATATAAAGACATGTTTAATGGTGAAAAGGTTGATAAACAAATGCTTAAAAAATATTTAAAGAGCGCAGCAGAACAAGCGATTAATGATATCGATGAGGCCTACTTTAGACAGTATGGTAAATCCTCTCGAGAAAATCCAATTATGACAGCGTATCGCGAACAACTACTCTACTACGTCGATAACAATTCATCAAAATATTATTACGATTATCATTATCTAATCGATGATTATAATTATATGAATGATGATAAAATCACTTTTTATGATGCCGAAACCAATAAATTTACGACTCATAAATTACAAGACGACGACTATAATTTAGATAATTATAACAGACCTAGAAAAGAGAAAAATTTAGTTAAAATTAAAAAAGAGTTTTAAAACTCTTTTTATCGTGATCTATCAGTAATATTTAATAATTCTAAGAAAATATTAATAAAATCTAAATATAATTCTAATGCTCCATAAATGGCTAGATTATCCGATTGTATTTGATTAGATGTAGCAAACTTTTTAATGCGTTGTACATCATAAGCAGTAAAGCCAATAAATACAAGAACGAACACAATGGAAAGCAATAGATCAAAACTACTACTTCCTACAAAGATGTTAATGATTACACAAACTAATCCACCAATAAGAGCCATCAACAAGAAATTGCCAAGTTTAGTAAGATCAGTTTCAGTAACGTATCCGATAACAGCAAACAATCCAAAAATGATAGAAGTTGTCAAGAATACATACAAAATGTGACTCATATCGTAATACAAGAATATACTAGAAAAGGTTACACCACTTACCAACGAATAAAGTATAAATGACATCTTAGCAGTTGTACCACTCATTTTAGTAATTCTTGCCGATAGGAAAAAGACCAAAACAAGTTCTAAAATAAGAAATACTAAATACCACATCGAGTTTAAAATAACCTCATATATTGCTGGAACACTACTTACCACATATCCAGTCATAAAAGTCACTAGTAGACCAACAAACATCCAAGCATAGACCTGGGACATTAATTGCTTTTTCATAAATTCCTCCTCACTATTATTATAACACGTCTAATTATTGATTAATACAATTAATTACTATAATTTTTACACTGGTGTTAAAATATGTTATAATGTCTATATGTTGACTGTCCTCATAGCTCAGCAGGATAGAGCAATCCCCTCCTAAGGGATAGATATGGGTTCGAGTCCTATTGGGGACACCAGATTGATACCAAACTCGGAAAATTCGAGTAAAAATAGATAATTCGAGTATGTATAACGTACTTGATAAAAGTGCATTTTTATGTTATTATG
>CANRCI010000076.1 GCA_947629075.1 uncultured Bacilli bacterium
AAGAAGTAGAAAGAGGAGCAAAATAATGCTTCTTTTTTAATTTTTATAGTAAAATAGTCCATTTATATGATAGAATATATATATGGTAAGATAGAGGTGATTATTTTGGATAGTTTATTGCTTAATGTAATAACTTGTACGATTATATCGGTTGTTGTCATCACTATTGTTTTAATTGTGTTTAAAAAGAGAAGAATAAAGGCTTATTATAAAGAGATAGAATATTTAGATAAAGAAAAGAATTTAATTGAAAGTGCACCGATTTTAATTGAATTACAAAAAGTTGAAACGATTATAAAAAATGAGAAGATGGAAGAAAAATATAAAAATTGGCAAGATCGTTTTCAAAATATTAAAAATGATAATATATCTAAACTTAATGATATGATTATTGAATTAGATATGCTTTTAAATAAAAAGGATTATAAGAATTATATAATCAGTGAAGCTAAAGCTGAATTGGAACTTTATAAAGCTAGAGAAGCGACTGATACTCTTTTGCATGAAATTGAAGACATTAATGAGAGTGAAGAAAAGTATCGTACTTTGATTACTAAATTAAAGTCTAAATATCGTGAGTTGAGTAATAAATTTGAAAAAGATAAAGATTCTTATGAAGAAGTTGCTGAAATCATCGAATTACAATTTGAGAATATCGAAAAGAGATTTCAAGATTTTGAATCGTTCATGGAAAAGAATGAATATAGTGAAGTAGTTCATATCGTTAAAGCTGTCGATGCGATGATTGATCACATGGAGATAGTTATTAAAGAAGTACCAGATTTATTATTGCTGGCCACTAAATTGATTCCTAAAAGAATTGAACAGATTAATGAGATATATGACGAGATGACAGAAAATAATTTTCCACTCGATTACCTGAATATCGAATATAACGTGGAAGAATCTTTAAAAAACGTTAATAAAATTCTCGACCGTATCAAAGTCTTAAATTTAGAAGACTGTATGTTTGAACTTAAGACGATGCTCGATTATTTAGATTCTCTGTTTAAAGAGTTTGAAGATGAAAAGATAGCACGTCATAATTTTGAAGAAGAAAAAGTTAATTTTGAAGAAAAATTCCAAAAAGTTAGTAGCGTTGTAGATGATATTTATGGACAAGTTGAAGATATAAAGAATATGTATGATTTAACTGATCGTGATATTACAATTATCGATGAAGTAAATATCAGGTTAAAAGATTTAACCCGTGAATATAAATTATCTTTAACGGCTTTAAAGAAGAAGAGAAAACCGTATAGTACTCTTAATAAAGATTTAAAAACTTTCTCTAATAATTTGAAATTAATCGAGGAAGATTTAGATGTTGCTCTTAAATCATTAGGTAATATGTATGATGATGAGTTAAGGGCTCGTGAACAATTGGATGAAATTCAAGAATTGTTGAAACAATCGCGTACCAAGATTAGAAGTTACAAATTACCGTTTATCAACAATAATTATTTTGTCCAATTATCAGAGGCCAATGATGCGATTGGTGAAATAATTAAAGAATTGGAGAAGAAACCAATAGTTATTAAAGTTTTGAATACTAGAGTCGATACTGCTCGTGATTTAGCACTAAAAGTTTTTAATGCTACTAATGAGATGGTTCAAACGGCATCAACAGTGGAAAAATTGATAGTTTACGGCAATAAGTATCGAGTAATGAATAGTGGTATTAATGATAATTTAAATTATGCTACTGAATTATTTCATAAGGGGAATTATGATGGGGCGTTGGAAGTTGTCCTTCAGACACTTGAAACGGTAGAACCCGGAATAAGAAAGAGTGTGATAAAGTATGCTAAATGATAAGCTTAATAACAAGGGCTTAGCTAGAAAAGAAATAATGGTTGTAATCTTGATAATGGTAGGTGTTTTTGCCGTCGTCTTATGGGAAGTTGTTAAGTTTAGTAATGATGAGAGTTACCGCAGTTTTAAAAGAATTTGGTCAGATTTTGGAACACAGGCAGCTAGACTTCGCGATGAGAATTTCAACTATGAGCAAATTGTCTTTTTAGAGGATTTATTGCGAAACGAATATGTAGATGAGGATACTTATGATAATCCTTTTAGTGATACGTTATGCGATCACTATGAGACAAAGATGGTCATGGATGGAAAGTCTAAATTGGTAGGAATGAAATGTGGTGAATACGTGATTCCACTTACTTCGGCTTCGGCATCAAAAGTCAAAATATATAAAGTTGATGCTTGGCAGGATAAATTTCTAGAAGGTGATGACATCGAGGAAAAAAGTTTCTATGCTCTAACCGAAAATGGTAAAGAAATATCTGGTTATTATGGAGAAAGGGAATTCATTGATAAATTTAATGATCATATGGACACTAGATACGCAACTCTTTCGCAAATAAAAAATGCCGGTTATGATATAGCTATTAAAACTTATTATCGTCATCGTGAGTTTATTAGAGAAGTTTAATAAAAAAGGTGTAATAAGCCTTTTTTTTTGTTATAATTAAATAGGTGAAGCAAAATGGGATTATTTAACAAAATAAAAAATATGTTTAAACCAGAAGCTAGTCCAACTGGTAAAGAGAAAGTTATCAGTGATTCTTCAGCAAAAGAACAGAAAGAAGATACTGTTATATACGAAAAAGGACTTACTAAAACGCGCGAGAATTTCGTTTCTAAATTGATTAATCTTACTAACAAATACCATAAGATCACTGAAGAATATTTTGACGAGTTAGAAGAAATATTGATTATGGCCGATATCGGTGTTAATACCGTAATGGATTTTATGGAGCGTTTGAGGAAACGTGTTCGTGATGAAAAAATTGAAAAACCTGAAGATATCAAGGAGATAATCGTTGATGAATTGTTTATCATCTATGTCAACGATGAATTGATTGTCAACAAAATAAATTATGTTAAAGATGGATTAACTGTTGTTCTATTTGTAGGAGTTAACGGCGTTGGTAAGACGACGACGATTGCCAAACTTGCCGATAAGATGAAAAATGAGGGTAAAAAAGTTAGACTGATAGCAGGAGATACTTTTAGAGCAGGTGCTGTTAAACAACTAGAAGAGTGGGCCAATCGAATCGGTGTAAGTTTTACTGGCCGTGAAGAAGGAAGCGATCCAGCCAGCGTTGTCTATGACGGATTGCAAGATGCCTTAAAAAATGGTGATGACGTAGTTTTAATCGATACCGCCGGTCGTCTTCAAAACAAAGTTAATTTAATGAAAGAGTTAGAAAAAATAAACAAAGTAATTGGTAAGGTAGTAGAAGGTGGAGCAACTGAGACACTTTTAATTATCGACGCGACAACTGGTCAAAATGGAATTAGTCAAGCTAAAGCCTTTAAGGAAATTACTGATGTTACAGGCATAGTTTTGACTAAATTAGATGGCACGGCTAAAGGTGGAATTGTTTTGGCTATAAAAGAAAGTGTTGGTATACCAGTTAAGTTTATTGGTTTGGGAGAGAGAAAAGAAGATTTACAAGTGTTTGATATCGAAAAATATATTTATGGTTTATTTAAGGATATGATGTAGTATGGATAAGATGTTATATTTAAATGAACTGTATGAATATTATGGAGAGTTGTTTACGGATAAACAGAAAAATTATTATGAAGATTATTATTTTAATGATCTATCGCTTAGTGAAATAGCTGATAATTATGGTGTCAGTAGAAATGCTATTTACAATCAATTAAAAATAGTTGAGAATAAGTTGATCGAATATGAAAACATTCTTCATCTTCGTGATAACAAGAAGAAAATAGTCGGTTTATTAAAGGAACGAGTAGATAGTAATACTTTAAATAAAATAGAAGAAATATTGTAAAGAGAAAAGAGGGATTGTATGTTTGATAAGATTACTTTTATGAATGAGAATAGTATCAATGTAAGTATTAAAGAGGGAGTAGAGATAAAGAAAAATTTACTGAACGTTCACGTCGTTATCTCGGATAGTGAAAAATATTTATTAGGAGAAATTGAAGAAGTAAAAGATCGTGAAGTTAAAATTGGTCTTTTAGGAGAATTTCAGGATGGTGAACTTCGCAGTGGTGTCATTAGAAAACCACTCATGGATGCGACGATTCGTGGGGTTGTAGCTGATGAGGTGCCCCTTCTTTTGGGAAAGAAAACTGATAGTTCACTTCTACTTGGTGGAAGTCCTTTCTATAATAATTTTCCGGTTTATGTCAATATCAATGATTTCTTTAGCAATCACTTTGCCATTTTTGGTAATAGTGGAAGTGGTAAGAGTTGTGGTTTAGCAAGACTTTTACAAAATGTATTTTTAAATGATGCGGTAAAACCATATCGTGCTAATTTTATCCTTTTTGATATATCTGGTGAATATTCACAAGCTTTTAGTAATATCAGTCAAATTAATCCTAATTACAATTATCGTGTCTTTTCTTCTAGTGAAACGGAAGAAGAATACGAGAAGTTAAGAATTCCTATTTGGCTTTTAAATGCCAATGATTTGGCTCTATTACTACAATGTGACAGCCATACGCAGTTACCTATTATCGAGAGAACTGTTAAACTTGCTAAGTGTTTTGCGGAGAGTGATGAAGTTGCCATTAAGTATCGCAATCATTTGGTTGCTAAAGCTATCATTAGTGTTTTGTACAGTGATCAAACACCAGCGCAAAAGAGAAATGATATCTTTTCAATCGTGGAGAACTGTCATACTGAAGAATTTAATCTAGAAGCTGTTGTGCCTGGTATCGGGTATACTCGTAAATTTAGAGATTGTTTTAATATCGATAAAAGTGGTACTTTTACTGAAGGAATATTAGTTACAGAATATACTTCTGGTTTCATTGATGAGAGTTTCGATTCTTATGAACCACGTAAGCAAGTAAGCTATACACTTGAGGATTTAGAGAAAGCTTTAGAGTTTACACTAATATCTGATGGTTGGTATAAAAATCAGAGAACTTATGGTGATGCAGTTACGGTAAAAGTACGTCTTCACTCATTAGTTGCTGGTCCTTATGGCAAAATATTCGATTATCCACAATACGTAAATGTTGAACAATACTTATCAACCCTTTTAATTAAAGATGGTAAAAAGTATCAGATTATTAATATCAATCTAGAAGACATGGACGATTCAATCGCCGCCGTTATTACGAAAATCTTTACGAGAATAATTTTTGATTACTCTAAATTAGTTGTCGATCGCGGATCTATTCCATTTCACATTTTAATAGATGAAGCTCATCGTTACATCAAAAATGATACCGATAGTTATTTGATTGGTTACAACATTTTTGAACGTGTGGCGAAAGAGGGACGTAAATATGGAGTTCTTTTGGGAATTATTTCCCAACGACCAGTAGAACTTTCTGATACCGTTATTTCACAGTGTTCTAATTTCATGATATTTAAAACTAATCATCCGCGTGATGCTGAATACATTAAATCGATGATCCCTAATATAAGTGCTGAAATGGTGGAAAAACAAAAGAGTTTACAATCTGGTAGTTGTCTAGGATTTGGTACTGCCTTTAAGATACCAGTTATCGTTAGATTAGATATGCCTGATCCAAAACCACTTTCAGGTAACAGTGATGTAGTAAAATTCTGGGGAAATTAATATTAAATAAATAGACAGGAGGTTTAGGAATGTTTGAAAGTTTAGGAGACAGATTACAAAATGCAATTTCTAAAATAAAAGGTTACGGTAAAATTACTGAAGAAAACATCGGTGAGATGACTAGAGAGATAAGACTTGCTCTTTTAGAGGCTGATGTTAACTATAAAGTTGTTAAAGAGTTTGTTAACAACGTAAAAGAAAAAGCTTTAGGTGAAGAAGTACAGAAGAGTATT
>CANRCI010000077.1 GCA_947629075.1 uncultured Bacilli bacterium
ATATTATTAAAGCTATATCTTGTGGAATCAGTAAGATAAACATAAATACTGAATTGCAAATTGCTTGGCATGATGCTGTTGTCGAATTTGTAAAAAATAATCCTGATGCATATGACCCTAGAAAAGTCATTTCTAGTGGTGTCGAGGCCATGAAAGAGACTATTACTAAGAAAGTAAATATGTTTATGTCAAATCGTTAAGATTGCTATATAATATAGTAGAATTGTAGTGGAGGTAATATGAAAGTATTAGAGATAACTGGCGGAAAAGAATTAACAGGGACTATCAGAGTAAGCGGATCAAAAAACAGCTGTGTAGCATTAATACCGGCCGCAATTTTGGCAGATGGCAATGTTACTATATGTAATGTTCCAGAGATAACTGATACTGATGCTTTAAGTGAAATTTTGGAATATTTAGGGGCAGGAATAAAAAGGGATAAAGAAAGAATCGAAATAGATCCTACCACATTGAAGAATAAAGCAATACCAGAGAGAATTTCCAAAAAGCTTCGTGCTTCATATTACTTTATGGGATCTCTTTTAGGAAAGTATAAACATGTCGAGATGTATTTTCCTGGCGGTTGTTCAATAGGTGAAAGACCGATTAACTTACATTTAAAAGGTTTTGAATCCCTTGGGGCAACTGTTAGTAATGATGGTGATAAATTTGTAGTCGATGCTAAGGAGTTACATGGTGCTAATATCTATTTGGATATAGCTTCAGTTGGAGCAACGATAAACATTATGTTAGCAGCGGCGAGAGTTATCGACAATGCTGCTCAAGAACCAGAAATTGTAAATGTGGCGACGTTCTTAAACAATATGGGAGCTAAAATTAGAGGGGCAGGAACTAATCGCGTCGTAATTGAAGGAGTAGATGAGTTGAGTGGTTGTTTTCACGAAGTCATTCCAGATCGTATCGAAGCAGGAACTTACTCAATTATCGGTGCTTTAATCGGTAATAATTTGAAAATAGATAACATTATTCCTGAACATATCGAGTCACTTACTTCAAAACTTTTAGAGGTAGGAGTTGACGTTGAACTGGGTGATGATTACCTAGTCGTATCCAAACCTAAAAAATTTAGACCAACCAAAATAAAAACGTTGGGATATCCTGGATTCCCCACTGATTTACAACAACCTTTTACTGTTTTACTAACGCAATGTGAAGGTAAATCCAAAGTTGTCGAAACAATCTTTGAAAATAGATTTATGCACATTCCATATTTAAATAAAATGGGAGCAAACATCCAAGTGGAAAACATGGAAGCAACTGTTTCTGGTCCAACGGAACTAAAGGGATGTGAAGTAGAAGCCACTGACTTAAGAGCAGGAGCCTGTATGGTAGCGGCCGCTTTAATCGCTGATGGCGTTACTGTCATTACCAATATTGAACACATTCTTAGAGGTTATGAGGACATTGTAGAGAAATTGAATAAAGTTGGTGCTAAAATAACATTAAAAGAAATATAATAGAGGTAGAATTTATTCTATCTTTTTTTAAGGAGAAATTATGAGTAAACTTAGAAAAATATCTATATTGTTAATGATAGTTGGAGTAATGTGTATAGCTACCTATTTTATATATCAGAATACGAAGTTAACTAGTTATAGTTATCTAGCTCTTGGTGATTCGGTTCCAGCTGGGGTAACTCCATATGGTGGATTAGATTACAGTTATCCCGATTACATCCGTGATTATCTAGCATCCCATCACATGTTAAAAACTTATTCCAAAGAAGAATCAGTAGGTGGTTATACAGTTGACGATTTAAAATATGACATCAACAATAATAAGAAAATAACTGTAAATAAAAAAATTATCGGTCTAAAAGAAGCTCTAGCTAATGCTGAACTAATAACTTTATCTATCGGAGCTAATGACTTTTTAAACAGTCGCAGTTCTAATTTATTATCACTGTTAGATCGCAATAGTTACAAAAATGAATTGGATACCATCGGTAAAGAGGTCGACGAACTAATAGATTTAATAAAAACTTATGCTAAACATGCCCAAATAATTATTGTCGGTTACTACAATCCAATACCTAGATTGACAACTGTAAAGACTAAAGTTGATGAATTTATTGAATATAGTGACCAAACATATGAAAGTGTTGCTAAAGAGAACAATATTATGTTCGTAAAAGTGTCAGATGCAATCGCAAAAGATAATGAATATTTGCCAAATCCAACTGATATTCATCCGTCAAAAGAAGGACATAAGGTCATATCAGAGCGAATTATCGCTAAAATGGAGAAAGAAATAATAAAATAGTTGCAAAAAAAGATTAGTTTTGATATACTAAATTAGCAATTTAATTATCTATGGCTCTAAATTGAGTCCATGGCAGAAAGAGGGAGAAATATGAAAGCAGGAATTCATCCAGTTTATAAAACTACTAAAGTAACTTGTGCTTGTGGAGAAACATTTGAAGTTCAATCTAATAAAGATGAACTACACATCGAAGTTTGTTCTAAATGTCATCCATTTTACAGTGGAAAACAAAACAGATCTAAACATGCCGGTCAAGTTGACAAGTTTAACAAAAAGTATGGTTTTGATAAAAAAGATTAACATTAGAAACGAAAAGAAGGTTACAAATTCAATCTTCTTTTTTATTTTGTTGTAAAGATGGTATAATTAAATAGAAATATAAAGATAGAAAGGATGACATTATGAAAATTGGTATAGCTAGTGACCATCACGGTTTTAAAATGAAAAAAACACTTATTAAGTATCTACAGAAAAAAGGATATGAAGTAAACGACTATGGAACTGATTCGCTTGAAAATGTCGATTATACAAAATATGCATTTAAACTTGGGGAAAAAGTAAGAGATAAAAAAGTAGAAATGGGAATAGTAATTTGTGGAACTGGTATCGGTGTATCAATTGCTTGTAATAAAGTTCAGGGAATCAGATGTGCCAAAGTAGACAACGTCAAAGAAGCACGACTTACCAGAACCGATAACGATTCAAACGTTATTGCTCTAAATGGCAGTATGCCTATTTACCGCGCTAAAGACATTTTAGATGTCTGGCTTACAACACCATTTAATAAAATTGAAAGATACGAACGAAGAATAAAAGATATCGCAGAATACGAAAAAGAAAGTAGGAAAGACTATGAGTAGTAAAGCTCTTCTATACATCGTCGTAACTCCAATAGTCATTTGGGCTATGGATTCGATTAATGTAAATAAAATTTTTAAAAAGAATAAAAACAACCAAGCAGTAGTGTTTTACTTTTTACTCGGTTTATCATTGATCTATTTAATTACTAATTTTATATTTGATTTTTTTACATATTCAAAAATTTTATAAAAAGTGTATAAATTATTCATATTAATCCAAACTTATAGTGAGGTGAAAAATATGAATAAAAGAACAAAATTAAGAATTAAACCATTTGTATTACCAACATTGTACTTATCACTTATTACATTGCTTATGATTTCTGTATATTACGAATACGATAAGAATTTAAGTAGTAAAAATATTGATGAAAAAGATGCGATTGAAGATGTGGTAGATATTACTCCAATTGAAGAAGAACCAGTTGTTCAAACAGAAGAAGTTTTAATAAGACCGTACAATTCAGAAGATGACAAAATAAAAGTAGGAAAGTCTTTTTATGACTATCAAGCAGATGCTAAAGATCAAGCTAATGCTTTAATTTTCTATCAGAACACTTACATGCAAAACTCTGGAGTAGATTACGTATCTGATGAAGAGTTTGAAGTCTATGCTTCATTTCAAGGAGAAGTAGTCAAAGTTGAAAACAACGAATTACTTGGATATGTAGTTGAAATAAAACACGATAATAACATCATTACATCATATCAAAGTCTAAGTTCAACTACTCTTAAAAAAGGAGATAAAGTAATTCAAGGTGAAGTAGTTGGAAAAAGTGGAAAATCAAAAATCAATAGCGATCTAGGTAATCATTTACATTTTGAAATGTTTAAAAATGGTCAAGTAGTTAATCCCGAAAATTATTACGATAAAACTATAAAAGATATATAGTTAAGAATATTCATCACTACAAATATATATACTTTAGTGAAAGAAGGTATATATGAATAAATTTATTAGTGATCGAGTATTAAAAGAAGCGCAATACATATTAAAAAACAATAGTACAGTAAGAGAGATAGCAGCTGTATTCAATGTTAGTAAAAGTACAGTTCACAAGGATCTCAAAGAGAGACTATTGTCAGTAGATAAAAATATATATCAGAAAGTTCAAGATATATTAAGAAACCACTTAGAAATTAGACATATAAGAGGTGGTGAATCGACGAGACTTAAATATCTTAAGCTTAAGAAAGGTTAGAATGCGAGATATTGGAATAGATTTGGGAACAGCTAATGTCCTTATATATGTTAAAGGTGAAGGTATTGTATTAAATGAACCATCAGTAATAGCTATTGATACAGAAAGCAAAAAAGTATTAGCAGTTGGTAATGAAGCTAACATAATGCTGGGAAGAACACCAGGTAAAGTAAAGATAATTAAACCGTTAAAAGATGGAGTAATTGCCGATTTTGATTATACTATTTCGATGTTAGAAGAGTTCATGAAAAAGGTTAGAGGTAAAGGCAAATTAAAAAAACCTAATATTTTAATCTGTTGTCCAGCCGAGATAACCCCAGTTGAAAAAAATGCTTTGCGTGAAGCAGCTGAAAATTTGGGAGCTAAAAAAGTTATCATTGAGGAAGAACCCAAAGTAGCAGCTATTGGAGCTGGATTAGATATTGAAAGAGCTAGTGGTAATATGGTCATTGATATTGGTGGAGGAACTACTGATATTGCTATTCTATCACTTGGTTCAATAGTTGCCAGTCGCTCTATAAAAGTAGCTGGAAATACTTTCGATCAAGCTATAATCGATTACGTCAAAGATAAATACGATTTACTAATCGGTAGTAAAACAGCTGAAGAGATAAAAATCGATTTAGGTTGTGTATATAAACCGGATAAAGAAAACAAAAAAGAAATAAAAGGTCGCAGTCTTACTAAAGGTATGCCTAAGACGATAAACATTAGTGAAAAAGAAGTATATGAAGCAATAATTCCTCAAGTTAATAAATTAGTTAAAGAGATAAAAAAAGTACTAGAAAGTTCACTTCCCGAATTAGCTAGTGATATATCTGATAATGGTATAACACTTACTGGTGGTGGGGCCTTACTAAAAGGAATTCAAGAGTTTTTAGAATCTGAGATCAAGATTAATATCAATAAAGCTGATAGTCCACTTACTTGTGTAGCTGATGGATGTGGAGTATTGATATCAGATAAGAACTTTAAAAATAAAGAACAATAACACTATCTGGTGTTATTTTTTTGCTTTTTAAAACCATTAAATTGTTATATAATTGTTTTAAGAGGTGAGATGAATGATTGATAATTATACTATGAATATAATTATAATAGTCATAAGTACTTTTGTGTTTTCAGCTATATTGATGCCATTGATGATTAAAATAGCTAATCATATTGGGGCGATCGACATTCCTAGAACGAGACATATTCATAAAAAGCCGATGCCTAAATTAGGGGGATTGGGAATATTCTTATCTTTTTTGATCGGATATATGTTATTTGGTGTTCAGAGTTATCAGATGAATGCTATTCTAATTGGAAGTTTTATTATAATTTTAACAGGTATTATCGATGATATTAAACCGATAAAATCTA
>CANRCI010000078.1 GCA_947629075.1 uncultured Bacilli bacterium
TCTCTTCATCCAAAATCGTATTGTAGCTTTCAGGAAGCGTTCTGATGAAGTGATCGACGTAGGCACTATCAGCTGCAGCTTCCACTTTTTCGTCCGATGCATCTAAGTTACCATAACGGATGTTATCTTTTATCGTTCCACTGTATAACCACGTGTCTTGGAGAACCATACCGAATATTTTGCGAAGTTCATTACGATTAAATGTCTTAATGTCCTTACCATCGATGAGAATTGATCCGTCATTGATATCGTAAAAGCGCATTAGCAATTTAACCATCGTCGTCTTTCCTGCTCCAGTAGGTCCAACAATGGCAATTTTTTGACCCTCTTTGATTTGAGCATTGAAATTGTGGATGATATCTTTATCTTTCTTATAACCAAAGCGAACATTTTTAAACTCAATATTTCCTTTGACATTATAGATACTCGAAGGATTTTCAACTGTTTGATCCTCTTCTTTTTCATCTAAGAATTCAAAGACCCTTTCAGCAGCGGCAGCAGTCGATTGTAAAAGGTTGGCTATTTGAGCAAGTTGTGTTATCGGTTGATTAAAGTTTCTGATATATTGTGAAAATGACAAGATATCACCTATTTCAATCTTACCTTGGATAGTTAAGTAACCTCCAAGAATTGATACTATGACATAACCGATATTTCCAATAAATGACATAATCGGATGCATCATCCCTGATAAGAATTGGCTCTTCCAAGCTGAACGATATAACGTATCGTTTAAATCGTCAAATTTATTAATCGCTTCATCTTCACCATTAAAAGTCTTAACGACGATATGACCCGCATACATTTCTTCTACTTCACCATTGACATGTCCCAAATACTCTTGTTGGGTATTAAAGTATTTTTGGCTTCGCGATACCACTAAACCGATCATTCCCATACCAACTGGTAAAACGATTAGTGATACTAAAGTCATAACTGGACTAATCGAAAGCATCATAATCGTAACTCCGATCAAAGTTACAATTGAAGATATTACTTGAGTTAAACTTTGACTTAAGTTCTGACTTAATGTATCGACGTCATTAGTAACACGTGATAGGATTTCTCCAGTTGTACGCGTTTCATAATATTTAAACGGAATGAGATGAAATTTATTACTTATTTCACGACGTAAATTATAACTTAAGGTATTACTTACTTTAGCCATTATATATCCTTGAATGATCAAGAATAGACAGCTTAAAATATACATACCTAAAAGAGTAAATAGAATCTGGGCTATCTTGGTAAAATTAATTCCATTTGAAGTTCCCATAATCTTACCGATGATACCATTAGAAATTTCAGTAGTCGCTCTTCCTAAGATTTTTGGTCCAAAGATAGAAAAGCAAGCACTACCAATTGAGAACAATACGACAAACATAATACTTACTTTATATCTAAGTAAATATTTAATTAATTTTTTCATCGTACCTTTAAAATCTTTAGCCTTTTCTTCTGAATTGGCATTTCTTCTAGGTGGCATTACAACTCCTCCTTTCCTAACTGCGAAGAAGCTATTTCTTGGTAGACATTACAACTTTTCAAAAGTTCTTTATGCGTACCAATACCGACGATATTACCATCATCTAAAACGATGATTTGTTCGGCATTCATAATGGTACTTATACGTTGAGCAACAATCAAAATCGTTGCATTCTTCGTATTTTTCTTAAGTTCTTTTCGAAGTTGGGCATCAGTCTTATAATCTAGCGCTGAAAAAGAATCGTCGAATATGAATATCTCTGGCTTTTTAGCAACCGCACGAGCAATCGAAAGACGTTGTTTCTGACCACCAGAGACATTGGTTCCACCCTGTGATATTTCTGATTTATATTTTTTAGCTTTAGTTTTAATAAACTCTTCAGCCTGACTGATTTTAGCTGCTTCTTCCATATCTTTATCACTTATATCCTTTTCACCATATTTGATATTTGATTCAATATCACCAGAGAAAAGAATTCCGGTCTGTGGAACATAACCGATAATGCGGTGAAGATCGTTTTGTTTAAGTTGGCGCACATTGACACCATCGACTAATATCTCTCCTTCAGTAGCGTCATATAAACGCGGTACTAGATTGACGAGCGTTGATTTTCCAGAACCAGTCGAACCGATAATAGCTGTAGTCTTACCTGGTTCTGCAACAAACGAAATGTTACTCAAAACGTTTTCACTGGCATCGGGATAAGCGAAACTGACATTCTTAAACTCGACATAACCCTTTTTCTCAGGATCCATCTTTTTAGGACGTTTTGGATCTTTAATAGCATTATCAGTCGTAAGTATTTCATTAATTCTCTTCAAAGAGATAACTGCTCTCGGAAGAATAATCGATACCATACAAATCATTAAAAATGACATAATTATCTGCATTGCATATTGGATAAAGGCCATCATATCACCTAATTGAATAGTTCCATTATCGATTCCTTTAGCACCATTCCATACGATTAAAAGCGTTACTCCATTCATGATAAACATCATAATTGGCATCATACAACTCATAATGCGATCGACGAATAAAAGAATTTTAGTAAGTGACTTATTCGCATCATCAAATCTTTCTCTTTCGTGATCTTGATTAGAGAAAGCCCTAATTACTGGAATTCCAGTAATTATCTCACGAGTTACTAAATTCAACTTATCGACCATTTTTTGAATCTTATCGAATTTAGGAACAGCGATGGAGAATAAAGTAATGACTAGTGATAAAACACACACAATAGCAAGCGCAATAATCCAAGTCATCGAACTATTAGTTTCCATTACGTTTAGTAAAGCCCCAATAGCAAGGACTGGTGCATAGACAACCGTTCTTAAAAACATTACGGTAAACATCTGAATGTGTTGAACATCATTAGTACTTCTCGTAATGAGAGAGGCAATACCGAATCTCTTAGTCTCAACACTAGAGAAAGATAATACTTTTCTAAATATCTTCTTACGCGTTTCACGAGCAATAAAGGCTGCTACTCTACTTCCCAAGAAACCGATACAAACAGCTGAAGCCATACTTACAAGCGCAATACCTAACATCTTAAATCCCGTTTGGAAAATGTAGTCAGTCTGCAACTTTTCCGTATCAATTCCAATTTGTTTATACTCATTAGCGATATAACTTTTAGCACTCTGCTCACTGATCATATCCGGAATATCTTTAAATGCTTCATCAATCTTTTTTAGCATCTCATCTCTTTGTTCTTTAGGAAGCATCAAAACAAAATCAGTAAAACTCATTCCCTCAGGAATAGGAATCTCACTCGTCGCTTTAGTATTATTATTTTCAATATAAGATAAAATCAATATCGATTTAGCCATCGGTGTATCAAGTTCATCATTATCTTTATCTAAAACGTACAAATTCTCATCTTTTAACTTTGGATAATCATCCAAATACTCATCATCATCTTTAGAAATCAATTTATAACTAGATAAGACCTCTTTACTATCTTCATCCTTCATAAAAAGTAATAATTTATCTAGTTCACTTTTTCTAATTACTTTAGGTTTTACCTCAGCAATTCCCTTTTGTTGAACTCCAATATTAATGATATCAGAAGTATAGTTAGGAAGAGCTAAATCACACCTAGCTTGTAGTATCAATAACAAAACTATTAATAACAACGCTGGTATTTTTTCTTTTAATATACTAAAAACTTTCATTATTGTTCCTCCTTACAAAATCTCTTCTTTAAAAGTTTTAGTTTAAACAGATATCTATCTTTAATATCTGATTGACGGTCAGTAAATCTAACCATATCTACTAAAGTAGGAAGGGTAATGTTTACTAAAATCTCAAACAAAGTACAACATTCTTCCTCAGTTGTGATATTCAAATTATCACGATTAATCTTAACCAAAATTTTCTCAATCAAGCTCTCATCATCTTTTTTATGAGTATGACGAACTAAAATCTTATTCTGCATCAAGTAATCCATATTTAAAATGACATTCTTTAAAAAAGAACCATTGTCACAATTAATATTATATGGCAATCTATCGACAATAATTTCACATAATTTAAAGATATCACCATCGACACTATCTAAGGACTTCAATATTTTTTCAATACCCTTTTCTTTAGTTAAATCCAAAATAAAAAAGTATAAATCTTCTTTATTCTCAAAGTACATATAAAAACTACCTCGAGAAATATCTGAATCCTTAATTATGCGATTGATCGATACTTTATCGTAAAGACAATTAGAAAATTCTTTAATTGCCGCTTTTATCAATTTTTCTTGTTTCTCTTTTTTTAAATTTCTAAATGTTGCAGTAGGCATATTTACCTCCCTTTAGTAGTACATAATCATTATATGTGACAACTTGTCATAAGTCAACAAAAAGAAACAAATTTTTAACTAATAAATATAAAAAAGGACTTAATCTAAGTCCTCTTCTTCTAATATAAATCTATATAGTGTCGAGTTATTGATAACTGCAAAGACAGTGTGTTTATTTTCTAGATCGACATTGACGATTATTGGAATTCTAATTTCTTGTTCTAAATCTAGTAATTCATCAAAATTCTTAATATCGATGACGTTGTAATCACTGTAATTGAAGACACTATCTGTCTCGACAATAATATCCCCGTATTCATTCATTATCTTTTTAATCTTTCTCTCATAAGGTGATATCTTACTCTGTTTACTCATCTTCTTAATCAACATTACTACTAAAACGATAGCAAAAATCAAAGCAATTAAACCGAGTGACAAACTCAAATAGTTGATATCAGCGGTCGTAATATTCTTAGTAATAGCTTTTTGTCCACTACCACCAGTATCAGTAGTAATCGTAAACACATCTTGATTCAAAGGAATTGTCGTTGAAACATTACTCTGTTCTGCAATCTTTTGACCACTTTCAGTCGTACCATTTATCGATACTGTCAGAACAACCTCTAAATTGGCATTTATCGATAAGCCGATATCTCTAGTAAAGTTTTTTACTTCAGTACGATATTTATTAAAGTCAATCGCTAAATCTTCATGAATATAAACATTAGAGGAATTATTGATATTTTTCTTCTGTGGCAAGACAAGAGAATACTTTTTATTCCAAACTCTTTTCTTACCATTTCCCTCATTACTATTATATTCTCCTAGAATTTTCGCATCGACATAATAGTCATAGACTAGATTAGCTTTTTCAGTTCCCGTATAACTATAATCCAACTTTAATAAAATATTTTTTACTAAATTGCTGATATATAGTTCATTCATCCCCTGGGGATTTTGTTGGATATAATTATTCGGTACTAAATTAACCTCATATTTAACACCCTTATTAACTTGATAATTGTAGGTATCAACTATTCCCTGATCCATATGAAAGGAATTAGTTATCATTACAAAAGCAAATATCAATAATAAGACAATAAATATGACCGTTCCTACTCTTTTAATATCCTCTTTATTATCTAATTCGGTTTTATTTGTTTTTAAATTTTCCATTTTACACCTCGGTTACTCTAGAAAGTTTTAAAGACTAATTAAAAACGTCCTAAAAATTCATACAACCAAACAGACGGATATCCAATTTTCGGAATAACGCCTCTTACAACCCCATTTATTTGATCTTGTTTTACTGTACCACTGTCGGGAGCATTATTGTTATCTCCTTTAGTTATGTACATAAGTTCATTATT
>CANRCI010000079.1 GCA_947629075.1 uncultured Bacilli bacterium
AAAGATATTCTTTACCCCATTCTGAAGTTATGATTCATCAACCTTTAGGTGGAGTCAACGGTCAAGCAACAGAAATAAAGATTGCGGCTGAAAGAATTTTAAAACTAAAAGACAAATTAAATCGCATTCTGGCTGATAATACTAATCAACCACTAGATAAAGTCGAAGTCGATACTGATCGCGACTACTTCATGGATAGCAATGAAGCTCTAGAATATGGAATAATTGATAAAATAATTGAAAAAAGAGAATAAAAAAGCAACTAGTAATTAGTTGTTTTTATTATTATCCAATAAATTTTTAGCTATGCTTCTAATCTTCCTAAAGCGATGATTAAGCCCCGACTTTGTAATCGTTTTACCTGTCTCGATAGTAATTATTTCACTCAGTTCTTGAAGTGATACCTCTGGATACTTAATTCGATATTGGGCTGCTTCTTGCGTCTTTTCATCTAACAAATCAAGTCCAACCATATCTTTTATCAATTCAATATCTTTTATCTGTTTATTAGCAGTTTCAATTATTTTTTCGATATTAGCTTGTTCACAATTGTTTAAACGATTAGTAATATTTTTTTGTTCTCTAAAAGCTCTAATATTTTCATAATAGAGAACAGCCTTACTGGCACCAATAATCTTTAAAAAGTCACTAATTTTTTCAGCTTCTTTTATATAGACCATATATTTAGTATCCCTAAGTAATATTTTGGCATTCAAATCGAAGTTGTTTAACAAACGCTGAACAAAGACAGACTCATATTTCTTGTCGAATAAAAACTCTAAATGATATCTTGAAGTCTTTGGATCATTGATACTACCTTTAGCACAAAAAGCTCCTCTTATATAGGCTTTTTTTAAAGAATCATCATCGACTAAATATTCAGAAACCACATCTAAATCGTGATAATTTTCATCACAGACACATAAATCTTTTAAAATTAAATCGACTTTGTCTTCAATCTTAATCCAATAAATATTATTTTTATTAAAGGCTTGATTAATGGTCGTTACAATCTTGGGATCAATTCCATATATTTTTTTTAGAAGTAAATACATCTTCTTACACACGTTCATATTTTCAGTATTTAGCTCGATTAAATCTTTAGAAAACCTAGCATTATTACGAATGAAACCAGATAATTCTGCAATACTCTCACTTTTAGACAAGATTAAATCAGAAACTTCATTTTTTATATCAGTAGCAAAAGACATAATTACCTCATTAAATAGTTAAAGACCACTGTAGCAAGTTTCATACTATTATGTCTTATCGTACCATCAATCGTAACCAACAAATCTTCTTCGATAAGTTCAATATCCATTTTTTTAATTTCTTCAGGATCTATTTCAACCTGGTCTTTCTGTTCTTCAATTTCGTATTTTTTGATTATCTCTTCCGGCATGATAGTATTGCTAGCTACAACGACATCTATTGATTTAGGGCCTAAATACTGCTCTAAAACTTTTAAATGATCACTTACTTTAAAACCATCAGTTTCACCAGGTTGAGTCATAGCGTTACACAAATACATAACTTTTCCTTTACTTTTTTTAATGGCTTTTTGAACTTCTTCACAAATGATATGTGGCAATATACTAGTATATAAACTACCCATACTAATAATTATTAAATCAGCATCTAAAAGTGAATCAACAACTTCTTTTAATACGTGTGGTTTTTCTTTATATAAAATTCTCTTATACTTTTCTTTAGAATGTGTAACTTTGTCTTCCCCTTCGATAAATCTACCATCAATAGTTTCACCCATCAAAGTTAAGTTATCTTCAGATAATGGTAAAATAGTTTGTTTAACATCCATTAACTGTGAATAATATTCGATACTCTGTTTAAAATTACCTGTTTTTATAAGCATTGCAGCTAAAACTAAATTACCTACGGAATGCCCATCTAAATCGCTATAAGTATTAAAGCGATACTCCATTACATCTTTTATTTCACTTGGTAGTGAAGATAAATTACTAATTACTTTTCTAACATCCCCAACAGCAGGCATTGAAAACTCTTCACGCAATTTACCGGTTGATCTACCACTGTCAGAAACAGTAATAACTGTCGTTAAATCAACGGGGAATTCTTTTAATCCCCTAAGAAGATAGGTATTTCCCGTACCTCCTCCTAAAACTACTACTTTCTTGTACATAACACATCACCTTTGTCTATTATATTATACTATATTAACCAAAAAAAGCATTAAAAAACTTACACTAATGCAAGCAAAAGGTAAGTTAAATAAGCTAATAAAAATGATCCAACAAACAATAATGGATAGAATATGATATCGACAAATCCATTCTCTTCTTTCTTGGCAAAAGCTCTACCCTGTGGTGTTGAATAAACCATAGCACGGGCTTGAGAAGAAGCTTTACCATTAGATGGCATAGAAAGTTTCATATCCTTTATATATTCTGAATAATAAATATCGGTTGCTCCTTTTTCAAAGAAGTTAGCATAATATTCATCATTAGGACCTCTTTTGTATATACTCGATGACATAAGAGAGAAAATTTTATTGAAACGCTCATCAGGATATTCCGAAAAATCTCTAAACCCCGTATTTACAGTAAAATAAGTTCCAACAGCAAGTTTATTTAGTCTATCAAGATTATCTCTTTTTTCTTCGGGTGCTTCAAGTTGTTTCAAACTATTAGATGCAAAAGTTGGAATATTATTATTAAAATAAATTTTATTAGCATTTACTTTATCAAGACACCAACCAGCATCGTGAAGTGCTTTACAACCTTCATCTAAAGCATAGAAAATATCACTGATGTCTTTGGCATCAATATCCTTACGATATGAAAAATACTGCGCTAACGTTTCTTTATTCTCCATATTATCACCTAGTCTAATTATAGCACAAAAATTTTGTTAGTTAAGTATTTTTGAAATTAGTTTACACAATGTTTTTTAGTTTGTCTTTTACTATTCGTAAACTGTTATCAATAGCTCGATATGGTAAGTCTAAAAGTTGGGATATTTCCTTATTGGAAAAGCCATTAACTCTAAGTTCATAGATTAGTGATTGTTGGGTAGTTAGACAATCCTTGAACTTCAATAATTTGTCTAAAGAAAATTGATCTTGAACTATTTCTTCAGTCATTTCACTCTTGCGATATAAAATGTTTTCATAATTCAGTTCACTATCATCCGAATTTTCATTTAACGATATAGCACTAGTCAAAAAAAGATGTTTTAGACGAGTCATACTCTTTATATATTTAGCCATCTCTCTTTTTATAAATAAATTGACAAAACTATAAAAAAGGCAATCATTGGTCTCATCAAAATTTTTAATTGCGTTAGCTAGACCAAAGTTACCTTCTTGAATCAAATCATCGTATTCAATCCCAAAATCTTTATATTTTACGTAATAACTTCGAGCATACTTTTCAACTAAAGGTCGATATTTGGAATACATTACTTCATATGCTTCTTCATTGTTTTCGGAAATTAAATACATTATTTCGTAATCATTAATGTCTTTATAGTTCATAAATCCCCCTATTGTTTTGAACGGATCACCTCGTATATCATTATTCCAGCTGCAACAGATGCGTTCAAACTATTAATTTTTCCATACATAGGGATACAAGCTATGAAATCACATAATTCTTTTGTCCTTTTACTCATACCAAAACCTTCGCTACCAATTACTAGTCCAATTTTGCCACCATAATCGATTTGACGATAATCAGTACTATTTTCCATATCGGTACCAACTATCCAAAAGCCGTTCTTCTTCATCTCTTCGATTGCGCGGTTCAAATTTGTCACCATAGCAATTTTAACATTTTCTAAAGCACCGGCACTAGTTTTCATAACAGTAGAATTAACTGTCACACTTCGATCTTTAGGAATGATCACTCCATCGATTCCAGCAGCTTCACAAGTTCTAATAATAGCTCCTAAATTATGAGGATCCTCCAAATGATCTAGTATGACAATTTTAGCATTATCGATATTTAAAAAGGCATCTAAAGATTCATACTTGTAGTCCTCTACATAGAGAATTATACCCTGATGAGAATATTTATCAAACTTGTGCATTTCACTTTTATCTAAATAAATGGGAGTGATTTTTTGTTTTTCTATTAAAGAAAGTACACTTTCATCATCGAATCCATCTTGTAATATCAATTTGTTTACTTTTTTACCATTTTTTAAAATTTCTTTGGCAACATTTCTTCCGTATACTAACATAGTTCTCCTCCTAGAATGACATTCATAATTTCATCGATTCGATCTTTTGCATTCACTAAATCGAGATATCCAATCAAAGCTTCGAGTGCTGTTGCATATTTATAAGTTACGATATCACAATTCTTCGGATGCGAATTAGTCTTGTGATTCCTAGCTCGTCTAACAATTTCTAACTCTTCATCAGTTAACATATCATTGGCGATTAATTTTTTAATAAAGAAAGCTTGACTCTTAGCAGATACATAACTGACAGCTTCTTTTTGTAACTCATCGACACTAGCTATTTTCTTTTCTATTAAATACCTGCGGATATAATCTTCGTAGATAGTATCACCTAGATATGCCAAGACTAAGACATTGATCTCTAAAACGTTCATAAAACCACCTATCAGTAGTTTACTAAACAAAAATTAAAAAGTCTAGAAAAAAAGAAGATTGCTCTTCTTTACGATAATATATACCAATTAGAATCGATTCTTCCCACCGAAATTTCAATGGTGTTTTTAGCAGAATTCTTTTCTTTTGGCAACTTTTGTACTATATCAACTTTAACGCGATATCCTTTATCTACTTTTACTTCTCCTTTAGCACAAGTAGCTGAAAAACTTTCTTCTAAATCGATGATATCATCGCGACTAAGTTCTTTTTTGCTCTTTATTTCATATGTCGTATCAATACCAGGATTTTCTTTTTGTGGTTGTAAAAGTGAATCTACCAAAATCTTAAACTGTTCATTTCTAGCAGCACAAGGTGGATAAGTATTTAAAATTCCTTTAGTATCGAGATTATTTAATGAAGTAAAGTAATTATCGATCGGTGTTTCATAAGTTCCATAAGTTTTAAAATAGTAAATGTACATAAACATTACTACTATAGTTAAAGTAATTATGACAATTAATGCATATAAAAGTTTTACTTTTAACGATCTTTTAGCTTTTTTCTTTTTCTTCTTTTCTGTTTTCTTGGCCGGTTCAATATTTATATTACCATTATTAGGTTGTTCTACTAACTTATCTGAAGGTATTGGCATACCAGCTAAATTAGTAAATTCTTGTTTAGGTTTAATCTCTTTTTTACCACTCTTAGCTTTTGCTTCTTCAACTGGTTCATGGACCTCTTGTTTATCTACCTGATGACTTGGTTTAGGAGTATCATGAACAACTTTTTCTTTTGGTTTTTCTTCTTTTTTAACTTCTGTCTCTTTAGAAGCAACAGTCTTTTTCTCTTCATCCTTTTTCTTTTTAGCCTTAGACTTACTAACCAATGGTGTATCACCACTTACTTTAGCTGCTTTTGGTTTTGCTTTGGAAGCAACAGCTTTTTTAGGATGACTTACTTTTTTAGCA
>CANRCI010000080.1 GCA_947629075.1 uncultured Bacilli bacterium
ACACCGATTTCAATACTTTGTGATAGATAGGAAATGTTGTATTTATCCGCTAATTCCTGTATCCATTTAGCACCAGCTCGTCCTGGAGCTACAATAACTTTTTTTGCTGTGACCATTTCTTCTTTTGGGCCAACCTTAATCGTTACTTCATGTTTATCTTTTTTGATACTTTTGATATCAACTACTGTTGCACTTTCCCACATCTCGATGTTTTGAGTCTTTAAGAAATCAGTAAATTGCTTGATGTATCCCGGTAGGTGATCACTTCCCAAATGTTTTTGTTTTATGAGTAGTAATCTAGCACCACTTAGAGCAACTTTCTTCTTAATTTCTTCGGCTTCTTTCATATCGGAAGGAAAGACATCACTATCCATGTTGAATTTAGTAAATATTTTTTCTGTGTCATCGATTATCTTGTAAGCTTCATCTTCACTCATATACTTGAAAAGATCACTTTTACCAAGTTTAGGAATAAAGTTTAACTTTCCATCTGAGAACGTTCCCGCTCCGCCATAACCAGATAGTATTTGGCATGGCTTACAATTCATGCATTTAGTACCACGGCTGTTCATTGGACAACTTCTGTTCTCAGCAAACTTACCTTGGTCAACTAATAAAATCTTTAAATCTTTATTTTTGGTTATCAATTCGTAAGCCGAAAACAATCCGGCTGGACCAGCTCCGACGATTACGACATCGTATTTTTTCAATTATATCAACTCCATTATCATTATATCTTAAAACCAGTTTAAATAAAACAAAATAATTGTTATAATAGTGAGTAGATGAAGTTTAGAGGTGAATTTATGGACGACATTAAGAATGCTGAAGAAAGTAAATACAACCGTGAAATAATTAATGATTTTATTACTAATAAAGATGGGATAACAGAGAAATTATACGAGCTATTTCTACATACTTTTACTACGGATGAGACGTTTAAAAACAAATGTTTAGAAATTAGTAATATCGTGGAAAAGTGTTATGGCAATCCACCACTTTACCATGAGTTTTCAGAAAAAATTAATGAACTAGAGAAACAACAGAATGTAAATGGCGATGTCGGTTTAATTTCCAAGTTTTCTTTAGATGATAGAATTAAGTATGAAAGTAATATCTATTTTTGTATGGGACTTATGTTTATCGAAAGTATTGTAGCTTATAATAATGATCCTTCAACTGTTACGAAAATTCGTAATAATCTTTTCATCCATTATTTTAGTGATATTAGATTTAATAAAACTCTTACACATTTCAAACACATTTTTGATTCTCTAGCTACTGATGATTTAGTTTACGATATCGATGAATTAGATGAGCATACGAAAAAGACATATTTTTTAAGTGCTTATTTTAAAAATGAACAAAAATATGCCTTTGAACTTTTAAATTCCATCGATGATGTATCAGAAAAAAATTATTTTCGAGGTCTTCTTTACTATAAGGATGAGGATTATGATAAAGCTCTTAAATATTTAAATCATAAGAGTATTGATGAGAATAGTCCAGATATAAATTCGATTAGAATTACCAAATTATTATGTTATGCCAATCTTGGTGACGTCGAAAGTTTCAATAATGTTCTTAGAGAGGTTGATCAGATAGATTACTATCTAACTAAATACTTAGAAATGCTTCTCATCATAAATAGTGATAAAGAAATAAAATTACCAAAAATTAAAACGGTTAAATCTTTAGAATATTATAACGATTTTACTAACTTTTTTATGAAAGTAATTTACGATGTATATGAAAGATTATACGATTACAAAATTGCTTATTTAAGTAGTGATGGTACTATTGGAAAAAAGGATTTACAAGAAGTTGCGGGAGAAAGGGACATTCTAGCTCTTCAAAAGGGACTTATCTCTTTTTATCCAAAACAAGCTACTAAGATGATTAAAAGTATTTTAGAATGGGATCTCGATGTCGATAAACTTAGAACTAAGGTAGTTAAGATCGTTACTAAAGTAGTCAGTGAACATTTAAAGATAGCTAATGTCTTGTGTGATTATTTAATTTTCTTGTATCGCATCGGAGAAATAGATACTTTCTATAAGATTGGTATTACTAATCTAGATAATTTAATGACGTCAGACGTTGTCGTACCTGATAATAAGGTTTCTCATGTGTTATCACTGTTATATTTTGAATCACTATCCAACGGTATGGAAAATGAAGCTTTGGCTAACTATGTCGAATATCACCAAATTGAAAAGTTAGATGTTAAACCGCAAAAAGTAGCTGAGATTTTATCTCCGAAAGGACAGTTAGCTTTTAAAGAAGCCGAATGGATTTTTAATCAGAGCCAAAAAGAGGATTACGGTTGGAAGGATGCTGGTTCTATTTCCCTTGCTTACTACAAAATTGTCGAGTTAGAGTTTAACGATTACCTTTCATCTATTTTCGATGTTACCAACTATCAAGAACTTAAAGATTGTTGTCATGAAGCTAGGATGACGAGTGATAATAAGACTTTGTATAAACAATGGGATGGCATTCTCGACAAACTTCACGAAATGGAGAAAAATCGTGCTGGTGCTTCTAGTGATTTAGTACCACATTTAATGTTAAATAAAATAAACAATATCATGCTTTTACTACATGACGAAGAAGAGTCTTTTGCCAAACATTTTAAAGAAGTATTGGTTAAGGGATTGCAAAAACGTTTTAAAGATCCTTTAGAAGTTATGAAGATAATGGAAAAATATACTACACCAGAATATGTTCGTGATTATCGTAATCCACCAGCTCATGCCAAATATTTACATTATGATAAGGCTTGTGAGTGCCGTCAAGTTGTTATCGACTTGTTCTACAACGAAATAAAACCGATAATTAAATAGCAATAGTCCGGTTCTGTTATGGTTTACAAAAAACCTAATTTGTTATAAAATAAGAACCATTAATGCGGGGGATAGTAGTTATGAGTAGTAGTAAGATAAGACAATCAAATATTGAATTGATGCGTATAATTTCGATGTTATTTATAATTATATGGCATATTTTAGTACACGGTAGAGTATTTTATAACTTAAATAATCCAACATTAGAAGTGATATTGCGATTGGTAGATTTCCTAGTAGTAGTCCATGTCAATTCTTTTGTATTAGCTACTGGATATTTTCAAATAAAAAGTAACTTTAAGCAGAGTAAAGTTTGGGCTCTTTTAAATGCTAGCTTATTTTACCGCATAGTTATCATGATGATTTTTATGTACTTTGGAATAAGTACTTTTACTAAAGTTGATGTAATGAAAAACTTCTTTATATTTGATACTGTAGAATATTGGTTCTTGAAGTGTTATTTAGTTTTGTATTTTATATCACCGTTTTTAAACAGTTATGTAAAGCACGCTAATAAAAAAGAACATGGTAAATTATTAGCTGTATTATTTATCTTTTTAGCATTAGTACCATATCTTACTAATGGTCAAACTTTTTACAATAGTGGTTATTCACTATATAGTTTTGTTTTCTTATATTTGGTGGGAGCTTATCTTAGAAAATATCCTCTTAGAGAAAGCTACATTTTTAAAAACTTAAGTTTACCACTATTTAGAACAATTTTAATAGGAATATTTTTAGGTTGTGCTTTTTCAAATTATCTTTTATATTTCTTTTCCGGTCATATGGTTTTACTAAATTCTATTTTTAAAGAAATTTTTAGTGCTTTTAGATCTAATGCTCTCGTCTATAGTAATCCGTTTGTAGTTATCCAGTCAGTTGCTTATTTTCTAATTTTTGATACCTTAAAGTTACAAAGTAAATTCATTAATAAAATTGCCGGTACGGTCATTGGGGTTTATCTAATTCATGATAATAGTTTGGTCCGTAAGACACTTTATAAATTTTTAAGAATTGATAATGGTCCAATAACATCTTATACTTTTTTAATTCATATTCTATTAGTGGCGTTGTTGATTTTAGTAGTCTGTGTAATTATTGAAACTTTGCGAAAAACGATTTTTAAATTTATTTATAATTGGAAAATATCGCGATGTATTAGAGAAAGGTATTATAAATTTTGTGATGAATTCTTTAAGAGTCGTAAAGTTTTTGATGTTTAGAATACATTAAGCGTTTTTGTGTTATAATGGTTGTAGAGAAGAGGTTGATACAGTGAAAAAGAATCATGTAATAATTATCATTTTATCGTTTGTTATCGTGTTATTGTTAATACTTTGCGCTGTTTTATATTTAAAAAATGAAATTGATGATGATAGGTATGAAAGAGCTGAATCATCAAATCAAAGTAGTAGTGTAAACAATAATTATGATAATCAGTCCAGTGATGGCGTTAAAAGTGATCATGATGTAAATGATGATAACGAGGATTACATATCTCGTGATAAGGCTTTGCAGATCGCTCTAGATAGTTTAAATATCAATAAGAGTGACATATATGATTTAGATAATGATTTAGAATATAAATATGGTGTTGAAGTTTATGAAATAGATTTTAAATATAATCGCTATGAATACGACTTTTATATCAATGCAAAGACGGGAGAAATAGTTAAATCTTTTAAAGAAAGAGATTAGTACTGTTAGATTAAAAGATGTCAAAACTTCTTGATATCTTTTTATATTTTAAAAGCTATTACTTATTTAGTAGAGGAGTTAAAACGGAATGGAAAGATATAAAGAAATAGAGAGAAGTATAATTAAGAAATATCGCCGTGAGATTTGGAGTAAATTTGTTAGAGCAGTCCAAAATTACGAACTTATAAAAGAAGGCGACAATATCATGGTTTGTATCAGTGGGGGTAAAGATTCTTTTTTACTTGCTAAATGCGTTCAGGAATTACAAAGGCATAGCAAAATTAAATTCAATGCTCATTACGTTGTAATGGATCCGGGATACAATGATGACAATCGCAACTTTATATTAGAAAATGCCAAGATTTTAAACATTCCCATCGAAATGTTTCAAAGTGATATTTTTAATGTAGTTGACAAAGTCGCTTCTAAAAGTCCATGTTATCTATGTGCTAGAATGCGAAGAGGGTATCTATATAGTAAAGCTCAAGAACTGGGGTGTAATAAGATTGCTTTAGGACATCATTTTAACGATGTCATCGAGACGACCCTTCTTTCTCTGCTTTATGGAGCAGAGA
>CANRCI010000081.1 GCA_947629075.1 uncultured Bacilli bacterium
GGTAATAATTTTGGATTCGGTACAAGTGGTGGTAGAAGAAATAGAGCTACTCGTGGAGCAGACCGTTTAATTCATATGGATCTAACCTTTATGGAAGCCGTATTCGGTTGTGATAAAGATATCAGTTTAGAGCTAGATGAAGAATGTGATGATTGTCACGGTAAAGGTGGTCATGGAGAAGAGATATGTTCCGAGTGTCATGGTAGTGGTACAGTAACTTCACAACAGAGTACTATGTTTGGTTCGTTCATGACTAAGACTACCTGTCCAAAATGTGGTGGCCGTGGTAAAACGTTCCAATCGCGTTGTCGAACCTGTGGTGGAAGTGGAACGATTAAGACACATAAAACGCTAACAGTGACAATTCCCGCTGGTGTAGATAATGGTAATCGTCTAAGACTTTCTGGTAAAGGTGATGCCGGAGCTAACGGTGGAGAAAACGGTGATTTATACATCGAATTTACAGTAAGAGAGCACGAATTATTTAAACGTGATGAAGATGATATTTATCTTGAATTACCAATTACTATCGCTGAAGCTGCTTTAGGATGTAAAAAAGAAGTTCCAACCCTAAACGGAACGATTAAGCTTACTATCCCTGAGGGTAGTGAGTCAGGTGACAAACATCGCATTAAAGGACGTGGAGTCGATAACCGAACTACACGAACTAAAGGTGATATGTACGTAATAATCGACGTTAGAACACCAAAGAGATTATCTAGAGAGCAAAAGAAGTTGTTTCAGTCACTTGCTAAAACTGACTTAGAGGATCAGAAAATTGATAAATATAATGATTATTTATATAGAAGATAGGAACTAAAGTTCCTTTTTTTTATAACTTCTATTATATAAATAATTATTAATAAGAGTTATAATTAGCAAAGATAGATAGACTATTTATAAAAAATAGTAGATTTTTATACAGTTTTATGTTATAATACTCTCTCGAAAGAAAGGAGTATATGTATGGATTACCTCGCTAGAGTGAAAAAGGCCATTGCTGAAAATTGCAAAGATACTTCATTGTTATATAAAATCCAATACATATACAATCTGATTGGACAAGATTTTTGCTTCGATGAAATATGGTGTAATACTTCTGATATAGAACTAATGAAAGATATCATGGATCGCCGTATCGATATTAGTAATATTGATAGATTTATGATTGTCTGTCGTGGATTTTCAAGGATTTATACTACTATTTTAAATACTTTATTTAAAGATGATAAAGATTTTATCGAAGCAATTTCAATTGATGAAGAATTTCATTCCTATGTTAAGATTAAGACTAAAAGAGCTAATTATTTTGCAGATTTAATACTAGGGACAGATAATGATTTCTTTCGTATCAAACACGGCCTTTTACCTAATAGTTTTGTGATTGATCAAATTAACGATCTCCATTTACACTATGCGGATTTACAAAATGAAATTGATCAAAACTTTTTAGAGATGAATGATTACAAGGTTAATTATGACGATTATTTAAAGTTGGTTTCTAAAAGTTTTTGGGACCACCGAACTACTGATGATATGGAGTATTACTCCGATTTCGTTAAAATACTTATGGATTATCTAATCAATTCATCGAATTTTAATAACAAAAGCTTAATCGATGTCGAAGAGATGTATCGATATGCGGTTATTAAAATATTTGATGATAATTTTATCAATAAAAAGCTAACTATTAAAAACTTAAGGGTCTATGACCCAGTTAAAAAAATTCCATCGTTTATTACTCTTATAAAAGATGATGATAACAATAAACATCTATACTATCTTACATATCGTGATGATGATGGGAAGATTGCAACTGGCACTTTAAAAAATAATCGCGAAGTTACTAAATATATAAAGAAGAAAGAATTTGATGAGGAAAGGTATAATAAATTTTTTGGTGATTAATATGAATTATTTAGAAAAGATGAGAGATGAATTAGCAGAAAAGCAAACAATGAGAGAGAGTTTAGGATTAGATGAGTTTACTCTCGAAGAAAAAATTCAATACATATATGCTAGAATGTGTGAAGAATTAGCTTATGATGAAAGATATAACTACAGTAATCAGGCATTATTTGATGGTGTAGTAAAAAAGACTTTACTATTTAATAAAACTTGTAACGTTACTAATGTTAAAGATAATAAAATTGTATGTACATCTGGTGCTTCTCTAATTGCTGATGTTTTGAATGGGCTTTTTTATAAGACGGATAAAGACTTTGGAGAAGCTTATGCAGCTGGTGATCAATCACATATGCATTTAAAAATTGAATTAAAAGATAAAGTTCTTAAAGGGGAATTTACGTTAGGTAATCCCAATGATTTGACGAGAAGTAAACTAGGGATGAAACCTGAAGGATTTAAGTGTATTAAATCTAAAAAGAAACCTCTTGAGGAAGAGAATAAAGAAATTGCTGATAATTGGGACAAACTAGGGTTGTTTAATAAAATTAATTTTGTCGAATATTTAAATGAGATGAAAGATGATTGGTTTAGTAAACATACTGCCCAGCCAGTTAAACATGGATATCTTCACAATCTACAACTAAGAGATTTTATGAACTTTTTAAATAGTAATTTATCATTTACAAAAATGGGTTTAGATGAGGTAGAAAAAACTTATGATTTAGCTTTTGATACCATGTATGGTAAAGATTATACGCTAGAAAAAATTCACTTGTATAACTCTAAAAAGCTTAAAGATAGGTTGATCGTCAAAGTTGGTAACTTTCCGTTTGAGTCAGCATTTTTGATTTCTTATGATGACAAGGAAAAAGTTAAGACAAAAGAAATTGGCACCACATATGCTGATTATATGATCGATAAATATAAATCATCTAAAAGATAGTTATCTATCTTTTTTTGATTTAGACTTGCAGAAGGTGATTTTATGAAAGAAAAAGATTTTGATTTAATAGAAATGTTACGAGGTGAATTAGACAAACTAGCCAGTGAAAAAGAACTTAATACCTTTGATAAGATTGTTTATATCTATTATCGTTTGTGTCAAATATTTAATTATGATGAGAGATGGTATACTTTTGATGATGATGAAAAGTTTATTCAAGAACTATATGATAAAGAAGTTAATCCCCACCAAGTAGATGATACGACATTACTTTGTTCTAGTTTTTCTACTGTATGTGAAGATGTCTATAATGAATTGTTAGATTTAGAGGATAACTTTCTCAATGCTACAGTAGAGGAGCTTTATTCTCATTGTTCTGTTCTGTTAACTTTGTTTGATTGTTATTTAGTAGTAGACCCGATATTAGAAGCCCAAGACTTTTTAAATGCTAAAAAAGGATTTGATTTAAAGGGGTTAACAATTGATTGTAATTCTTATATAGACGAATCTGATTTTGAAGAAAAATTACAACTAGCTCTTTGCAAAACTGGATATTATAATCATATCGGTTATTTGGATTACTTAAATATGGTAAGAGAAGAGCTTAAAAAAATAGCTAAAGCTAATCACGACGAGTTTCCTAATAAAGAGATGGGAATAAATTATATGGATTATTTTGCAAACGCTGTTAAAGTTGGCAATTTAGGAATTTTTGAGATAGATCAATTATTGAATGTTGAATACCTCACTTTATTTGGCGCTTCTCCTAGTTGGTTTGGTATAAAACGATCAGTAATCAATGATGATGAAAAAAAGGAATCTTCTTATCTATATACTATTTATGATAGTGATAAGAAATATTTAGTACATCGTGTCGATGGTAAGGCAATTATTGAAACTATTGATCAGGAAAAGGTTAAAACTCTAAAGAAGTAACAGGTGAGTAGTAATGAATTTTTTACAGAAGATGAAAAAAGAGTTAGATGACAATTGTCAGGATTTTACAACTCTAGAAAAGTGCATCTATCTATACAAAAGATGTGCTGAAGAGATTAATTATGATGAGAGATGGCGTTATTGTGATGATGATGAGGTTTGTGATAAGATTTTAAACTTTAAACCCGATATTGAAAATATCGACAATTTTAGCCTTGTATGTTCTAGTGCTAGTTATACTTATTTTAAACTTTTAATAGCACTGTTAAGTGAAGAAGAGGACTTTAAAGCAGCTAAAGTTGAATCTTTTAATGGAACCCATTACTATGTTACTATCTCTTTGGATGATGGACTATATCTAGCCGATCTAACTGGTAAAAGAGATTTGATGCTAGTAAAAAAGGGGTTAATGCCTAATAGTTTTAAAAAAATTATCACACCACATTTCAATTTTAAAATAACTGATGAAATAATTAACGGCTTTAAAAAAGCAGGCCTTGGTAATGATTTATATTTAGAGTATTTGAAATTAGTTAAAAATGAATTGCAGATTAGTAATCATAAATCCTTTTATGATGAAAAAGAAATAGCTATGATATTTAGATATTTATTGCGCTCTGAAAACTTTGATAAGATGGGATTAATTGAAGCAGAACTTCTTTTACGACAAGATTTTAAATATATAACTGGTGAATCCATTAATTGTGCTGGAATTGATAGTTTAGAGCTTTACGATAGGATTAATGATGAGACGCGATTGATGATAGCAGTACCAATAAATATGTTGAGTTGTGAGAACTACGTTTTAAAAAGAGAAAAGACAAAAGTAGTTGCTGAAAAACTTACTGATGATCCCCGTGAATATGTCAAAAAATACCATTATGATTCGATGTTATTAAATATGTATATGGCCAATCAAAATAATTTTAAAATGTAAAAAGAAAGTGTTATTGTTGTTCACTTTCTTTTATTTTATCCAATTTATCTTTTATTTGAGCAAGAATTTTTTCGTTTGGAGAAGATAGTTTTGGAGTATAATAATTTTTATTTTTTAAATTATCCGGTAAGTATTGTTGGACGACAAAGTTGTTGGGATAATTATGAGGATATTTATATATTTGAGAATCGATTCTGATAGTTTCAGGAATTGGACCGCTTCGTCCGGTTGAAACATCTTCAAGGGCTTTATCAATAGCTGTAATTGCTGAATTGGATTTAGGGGATAGAGCTAATTGGATTACTATTTGACCAAGAGGAATTCTAGCTTCAGGTAAACCTACTAATTCAC
>CANRCI010000082.1 GCA_947629075.1 uncultured Bacilli bacterium
AATATTAATTTTGGATGAAGCTACTTCATCAGTCGATACACGTACCGAAGTATTGATTCAAAAAGCCATGGATAAACTGATGGAAGGAAGAACTTCATTCATCATTGCTCACCGTCTATCGACGATTAGAAATGCCGATGTCATTCTCGTAATGCGCGATGGTGATATTGTCGAACAGGGAAACCACGAAGAGTTGTTAAAGAAGAACGGTTTCTATGCCGAACTTTACAATTCCCAATTCGAAAAAATATAAATAAATATTTATTGTCTAAAAAAGTCCAGTTTGTGGACTTTTTTAATTTTTTTATGTTATGATTTATTTAGGTGGTAGAAATGGAGAGAGTAAACAATATGTTCCGTTTAAATGATGAACAATTATTAAGACTTAAACAAGACTATATAAATGCTTTGAGTGATAAAAGATTTAGAAGTCTAATTAAAGAGTTAGATGCCGATGAAGATTTATTGATGAAGTATACTTCGAGATTGACGGAAGCGGCGGCTGAATTTGATAATTGTAAAAATTGTCCCGGTCTATCACAATGTAAAAATAAAATACCAGGCTTTCTCCTTAGTCCTAAACATGATAATAAAAGAATTACGTTTTCTTACAATGCCTGTCATTATAAATTGAATGAAAAATATAAAGATAATATTGAATTGTTTTACGTTCCTAAAGCTATAAAAGATGCATCGTTACAAGATGTCTATACCAAAGATAAAAATCGTGTTGGGATAATTAAAGCTATTAAGAATTATTTAGTAGCTACTCGTGAAAATAGAAAAGAAAAGGGTATATATCTATATGGTAATTTTGGTTGTGGTAAGACTTATTTAATAGCTGCATTATTTAATGAATTGGCTAAATCGGGAGTAAAGGGTGTAATCGTTCATTTTCCGGAACTTTTACGAAGTCTAAAGGAGTCTTTTGGGGCCGATTATAAAGAAAGATTCTATGCCCTAAAGACAGCTCCTGTTCTTCTTTTAGATGATATTGGAGCAGAATACTTAACTGCCTGGGGACGAGATGAGGTGTTGGAACCAATTCTTCAGTACCGCATGGATGAGAACTTGCCAACTTTTTTTACCTCCAATTTTAGTTTGGAAGAGTTGGAAAAACATCTAGCGACCGCATCTAATAACTTTGAGAGAGTAAAAGCTAAAAGAATAATCGAGCGAATTAAACAACTCGCTTCGGAAATAGAATTAATAAGTAAAAACAAGAGGGTATAAAATGGTTAGAGAACAACGAATTGAAGAGATAAAGAAAAGTAATTTTAGTAGTTACAACAAAATATTGAAGTATTTGCGACTTTTAGATATTACATTGAATGAATTCTATTACGATGAAGATTTTACTTTTATCGTGAAGATTTTTCCGGAGTTATATCAGTCATTTCGCGATTACGATTACGAATGTGAACTTTTGAAAGAGGCCAATTTCAAAAATCCAGAGACGGTTAAATTAGTTTCACAGAGAGCTATTAATGAATCACACTTTAAAGATATCTGTAATCAAGAGATGAAAAACAGAATTCGCAAACTTAGTGAGGTTTACAATGTTAATAAACAACTCCACTATAAATTAAAGGATTTACTAGTATTAAAACCTGGTAATGTTAAGAAGAATCATCCTAATTATTTAGCTTTGATAAAGACGATAAACAACATTGAAAAGTTGATGTCTTCTTATTTATACGATTTCATTAAAGCCTATGAAGGAGACGATGATCGCCTTTTAGAGTATTTGATGTTCGATGTTAAGAGTTATCACTTTGTCGATATTGCTTTGAATAGATTTCCTTATATGGCTAATTTTCTATCAGAAGGTCAAAATCCCATTATCTATAATTTAGTAGATCACTACATTGAAGCGATTGATCTATATACGACTGGTTATGAACAGAATGCGGTCGATGAAGTTTTGTATTATAAGAAGATATTGGATAAGTTTATGGCTAACCCAAAACTAGATTACTCTTTTATGATGAAGAGAGATTTATTGAATAAAGTTAATGCTTTTATTACCAAAATAAGTGATAAGCCTAGAAGTAGTGAGAATAAGAACAAAGCTGTATATTGGAGTAATGAATTGTGTAATGCCATCGATAGGAAAGAGCGCAGTATTAGTTATGAAGAATTGAAATATCAACATGACGTACAAGAAGAATTCCCTTACAGCATTAAATCGGAGACTAGAAATTATAGTGAGTCGATGAACCGAGGAAAACATTTAAATCACGAAGTTGTCAACGACTATATCGTTACAATTGATGATGCAGATGCTAAAGAGATCGATGATGGTCTATCTATTAAGAGACTTAAAAATGGTAATATCATACTGGGTGTTCACATTGCTTCACCACTTTCTTATATTGATGAAGACAGCATCATTTTTGATGAGGCATCAGACCGCGTAACGTCTATTTATTTGAGTGACAGAACGATACCGCAGTATCCAAAACGCTTGTCGAGTAATATAATGTCTTTAGAAGAGGGAAAACCACGTCTTGCCAAGAGTTATTATCTAGAGATAAACGAAGATGGAAAAGTAGAAAATTTCGAGATTAAAAAAACAGTTATCAATGTATCTAAAAAGCTTATCTATGATTGGGTTAATAATATTTTTATAAATAAAGAACAAGTTGATTCAAAACTATTAAATACATTGAATGGATTAAGACAAGTATCTGATCGTCTTGCTAAGTCGGTTGTTATCGATCCTTTTTACCAAGAAGCTTATAGGAAAAAGATGAATGTCAGCAATACCAATCTTGTCGGTGGTAGCATCGCCGAGAGAGTCGTTGAACGAGCAATGATTATTACTGGTCATATGACTGCATCTTGGTTCAAGGAAAGAGATCTTCCTTTTCCATATCGTAACCATAAAGTAGATAGTGATTTTGAAGAGCGATTAACTTACTATCAGACAATATTTTCTAATGAACATACTAAAAAGTCAGCAGAATATCACGATTTTGTTTCAGCTCTCATCAATGAATATCCGACTGCTTACTATTCCAATGTCAATCTAGGACATCAGGGATTGAATATGGACTGTTATGCCCATGTTACTTCACCACTGCGTAGGTTTGCCGACAACATCGCAGAGATGTGTCTTGAAAAGTTTTACTTTAGCGATTCTTACGATGAAGAAGACATTGCCCAGATGAATGCAGTGGTCGATAACGCCTGTAAAAAGATTAATAGTCGAATGAAGACTCTTAAAATGTTTACGACTGAATACGAAGCTGCCAAAGTTAAAAAGCTCGATTCAGAAGTTGACAAAAAATGATTTTGTGTTATAATCAGCTTATAAAAACTGTGATAGGAAATACGATTCTTTAAACAATTACTTTAAGCGAGTCTGGTTGGTGGAAGCAGATAGTAAATTTAAAGAGTTACTCTTCCTTTAGTTGGACCTTAATAGGATTCCCGGTTAAAACCGTTATATTAATTAAGTAAAAGACCAGATGGTACCGTGTTTAACACTCTCGTTATGTAGAGTGTTTTTTATTTTTGAGGAGGAATATTATGATAAATATTAAAGAAGATGAACATTTGAGTATCAAGAACCATTCTTGTGCTCACTTACTTGCCCAAGCGGTAAAACATTTATATCCTAATGCTTTGTTTTGGGTTGGTCCCGTAATTGAAAATGGTTTCTATTACGATATCGATTTAGGTGATGAAGTAATCAAAGAAGAGGATTTGGAAAAAATTGAACGCGAGATGAAGAAAATCGCCAAAGATGGTAAGAGAATCGTAAGACATGAACTTTCTAAAGAAGAAGCCTTAGAGATGTTTAAGAATGATCCTTACAAGATTGATTTAATTTCCCGTATGGATGAGAATGAGCAAGTTATCTCTTGTTATACGCAAGGAGATTTCACTGATCTTTGTCGTGGACCACATGTCGAATCAGTTAAAGAATTGAAATATTTTAAATTGATGAAAGTAAGTGGAGCTTATTGGAAGGGGGATTCCAACAATAAGATGCTTCAGCGAATTTATGGTATTTGTTTTGATAATAAAGAAGATCTTGATGAGTACTTGAATATGTTAGCAGAAGCTGAGAGAAGAGATCACAAAAAACTTGGTAAAGAATTAGGATTATTTATGATTAGTGAATATGGTCCAGGTTTTCCTTTCTTCTTACCAAAGGGTATGATTTTAAGAAATATTTTAGAGAACTTTTGGTATGAAGAACATACTAAAGAGGGGTATGAATTTATTAAAACTCCAATCATGTTAAGTCGTGAACTTTGGGAGATATCAGGTCACTGGGATAATTACCGTGAGAATATGTACACATCGAAGATCGATGATCGCGAATTTGCGATTAAACCGATGAACTGTCCTGGTGGTATGTTAGTATATAAGAACAGTCTTCATTCTTATAAGGATTTACCAATTCGTTGTGGTGAACTAGGGCAAGTTCACCGTCATGAAGCTAGTGGTTCTTTAAACGGATTGTTTAGAGTTCGTACGTTTACGCAAGATGATGCTCATATCTTCATGCGCGAAGATCAAATCGAAGAGGAAATCATTCGCTTGATTGCTTTTATCGATCGCATTTATTCAATTTTTGGTCTTTCATACGATATCGAATTGTCAACGAGACCTGAAGATAAATACATCGGTACCATTGAATCTTGGAATAAGAGTGAAAAGATATTGAGCGATGCCTGTCATAAAGCTGGTCACGATTGTAAGATCAATCCCGGAGATGGTGCTTTCTACGGACCTAAATTGGACTTTCACATCAAGGATTCACTTGGAAGAGTATGGCAGTGTGGAACTATCCAATTGGATGCCAACTTACCAGAACGTTTCGATTTAACTTATATTGCCGAAGATGGTTCTAAACAAAGACCAGTTATGCTTCACCGCGTTATCTTTGGATCAATCGAAAGATTTATCGGTATTCTAATCGAGCATTTTGCTGGGGCTTTCCCAACATGGCTTGCTCCTGTTCAAGTTAGTGTCAT
>CANRCI010000083.1 GCA_947629075.1 uncultured Bacilli bacterium
AACATTACCAGGACCTACCCCCAAAGCTGGCTTACCACAAGAATACGCACTTTTTACCATATTAGTTCCACCAGTTGCTAATATCAAATTAACATCGCGATGGTTCATAAGAGCTCGCGTTGCCTCGATTGAAGGTCTATCAATCCACAAAATAAAATCTTCAGGAGCTCCAGCTTTTATTCCAGCTTCCCTCAAAATTTCTGCTGTCTTTACACTGCACTCTTGAGCTAATGGATGGAAACCAAAAATAATTACATTTCTAGTTTTGGCTGCAATCAAAGATTTAAACATAACAGTCGACGTTGGATTAGTAACTGGAGTAACACCTGCAATAATACCAACTGGATCAGCTACTAACGAATAATCTTCCTCATCGTTTTCTTCAATTATACCAACAGTTTTAGCATATTTAATGCTGTGATAAACATATTCACTAGCAAACATATTCTTTATAATCTTGTCTTCATATATTCCTCTTTTGGTTTCATTCACAGCCATTTTTGCAAGTAACATATGGTTACTTAAACCAGCCATTGCCATTTCTTTAACTATATTATCAACTGCAGCTTGGTCAAGCTTCATAAACTTTTCACTAGCAATAACAGCTCGTCTTACCAAATCGTCAATCATCTTAATTGTTTCATTATTATCCATAGTAGCCTCCTACTTTAATATCACAATTATATAATAAATTACCGATTTTATAAAGATTTTTCTTCAGGCAAATAAAAAGAATTGGTAAATTCTTAATACCAAATTCTCTAAATCTTTTCAAATAAGTCTTTTCCAACTTTACATCTCGGACAAGTCCAATCATCAGGTAAATCTTCAAATTTAACTTTTTCTTTAGCATCATCATAAATATAGCCACATATTTTGCATCTATATTTATTTGCATTACTCTTTCCTTCCTTAGAATCATCTATATAAGTTGGTGCCTTCTTAGGAGCTGTTCCTTTTAATACCTCATGGTAGTACTTATAAGTCATCGCTTGTTTATCATTTAATTTTTTAGTAGTTACCACTTTACCTATAAACAAATCATGACTGCCACAATCTATAACATTTACAAGATCACAAATAAGATAACTATTCATATCTTGGACTACTACAGGCATATCGTAAACGTATTCATATTTAATATCTTTAAACTTATCCAAATCTCTTGAAGAAGAATAACCAAAAGTAGAAATAATTTTATCATTTTCACATTCTTCTAAAATAGAGACAGCAAAACGTTTTTTTTCTTTTATACATTCATTAGTATAATTATCTTTATTTAAACATATTGATATAGTTGGATTTTCACTAGTAATTTGCATTAAAGTATTAATAAAACAACCAACATTTTTATTAGTTTTAGTAGTTACTACATACATTCCATAAGATATATCCCTAAAAACATTTAAATCCATATAATTAATCATCTCCTTATATTCATTTTAACATAACTTTATTTATGTCGAAAATGATATTTTTCTTTTTCTAATTAAAAATTAGGTTGTCCCATAAAATTAAATGGGAGGAATTTAGACTATGAATAATAACTATGGATTAACGGATGAAGATGTTGTATACAATCGTAACAAATATGGTAATAATAGCCTCAAACAAATAAAAGAAAATTCTTTTGGGCATTTGCTTTTAGAATCGTTAGCAGATCCAATAATAAAAATTTTATTAATAGCTCTTTTAGTTAAACTTATTTTTCTTATTAAAGATTTTGATTGGTTTGAAACTTTAGGCATTGTAATAGCTATCTTTGTTGCATCATTTATCTCATCTATTTCTGAATATGGTAGTCAAAAAGCTTTTAAAAGTTTGCAAGAGGAATTTTCTAAAATAAAATGTAAGGTTAAAAGGAATGGAAGCCTTATAAGTATTCCTATTGAAGAAATAGTAAAAGATGACATTGTCGTTTTAGAAGCAGGTGACAAAATACCCGCAGATGGAATTATTATTGAAGGAGAAATAACTGTTGATGAGTCAAGTTTAAATGGTGAGACTAAAGAAAGACTCAAAGTTAAAGTAGATAATAACATAAAAGACGAAAACAAGGTTTATAGAGGTAGTACTGTTTACTCTAAGAAGGCTCTTATGAAAGTGTTGGCTGTTGGTGATGAAACTGTTTATGGAAAGATGAATTTGGAACTTAGTGAATCATCTCCTGAAAGCCCATTAAAACTAAGACTTAAAAAACTGGCATTGACAATAAGTAAAATCGGATATATCGGGGCTATAATGGTATCAGTGTCTTATCTTTTTTCAATGATTGTAATAAAAAATAACTTTAATTGGGATTTGATAATTTCTACTATAACTAATTTTCCTCTTATGCTAGGATATATCTTATATGCCCTTACTCTTTCAGTAACAATAATAGTAGTAGCAGTTCCTGAAGGACTACCAATGATGATTACTTTAGTTTTGTCATCTAATATGCACAGAATGTTAAAAAACAATGTCTTAGTAAGAAAACTTGTGGGAATAGAAACAGCAGGAAGCCTAAATATTTTATTTACTGATAAAACAGGAACACTAACTAAAGGTAAGCTAGAAGTAGTAAATATTTTAGACGGTGAGTTAAATAAATATGATACTGAATTAGATCTCATGAAATATCCAAGTTATCACAAATTAGTTAGTACTAGTATTCTTTATAACAACGATAGCTTTTATGATGGTAATAAAATAACAGGTGGAAATATTACGGACAGGGCTCTTTTTTCTTTTATCCATACTAAACTCAGTAGTAATATCAAAAAAATAAGTGCGGAATCATTCGATAGTAAAAAGAAATATTCTACTGCTATAATAGAAGACGATAAAAAAATAAAATTAATAAAAGGAGCTATGGAAAAAATTTTACCTTACTGTAATCATTATTATGATAAATATGGAAGAAAGAAATTATTAATAGATAAAAAGAAATTAGAAGATTATATTAAAAATGTAACATCTAAAGGTATTAGAGTAATAGTTTTAGCAACTGGTGAAACCTACTATGATGAATTTAAAAATCTTACTTTAGTTTCTATAGTCTGTATAAAGGATGAGATAAGAAAAGAAGCTATTGAAGGTTTAAAGCTTGTTAAAAAAGCTGGTATCAAAACTGTCATGATTACAGGTGACAACAAAGATACTGCTACTTCTATTGGATATGAATTGGGGCTTATTGAATCAAAAGATGATCTTGTTATTACCTCTAGTGAATTAAATAATATGACTGATGATGAGATAAGAAAAGCACTTCCTAATCTTAAAATTGTAGCAAGAAGCCTACCTACTGATAAAACAAGATTAGTTAAAATAGCAAGGAGTGCTAATTTAGTAGTTGGAATGACTGGTGATGGTGTCAATGATGCTCCAGCTTTAAAAAATGCCGATGTTGGTTTTGCTATGGGTAGTGGAACCGAGGTAGCCAAGGAAGCTTCAGATATAGTTATTTTAGATGATAATTTTTTATCGATTTCTAAAGCAATTCTTTATGGAAGAACAATATTTAAAAGTATTAGAAAATTCATTATTTGTCAACTTACAATAAATATGTGTGCTATAGGTCTTTCACTTGTTGGTCCATTTATTGGAATAGATACTCCTGTAACAGTTATTCAAATGCTTTGGATAAACATGGTAATGGATACTTTAACAGGTCTTGCTTTTGCTTTTGAACCACCACTTTTAGAATATATGGAAGAAATGCCTAAAGAAAAAGATGAACCCATTATAAATAAATATATGATTGGTGAAATATTCTTTACAGGTTTATACTCGTTTATATTATGTCTTTTGTTTTTAAAGCTTCCATTATTTTTAAATATTTATAGGAATAATCAAAAATATTTATTATCAGCCTTCTTTGGTTTATTTATCTTTATTGATATTTTTAATAGTTTCAATGCAAGAACTAACAGGCTCAATTTATTTGCTAATATTTTAAAAAACAAAGTATTTTTAGCAATAGTTATATTTGTTGTCATAGTCCAAATAGCACTTATTTATTTGGGAGGAGATTTATTTAGAACAATTGGTCTTAATTTTAAAGAATTACAATTGATGATTGTGATGGCACTTACAGTAATTCCTATAGATTTTTTAAGAAAATTATATCTACGACATAAAGGAATTATTAAAGGAGTTTAAAAATGTTCGTATAGTTAAAGAAAAAACTTGATTAATGCACAACTAATCAAGTTTTTGTACAAAATATTTACTTTACTCTATAATGTAAGGATCATCTGTTGTACCTGTTCCACTAGATACGCTAACTCCTTCCTTAATAGATATCATTGGACGCACACCGTAGGAAGCGTTAACATAGCTACCAGATAAATGATCTCGTGCATAGAA
>CANRCI010000084.1 GCA_947629075.1 uncultured Bacilli bacterium
AATATTTTAATATTTTCGCCACTTGATAAAACGTGATCGATTCCGCCGAAGCCAATATCATAGGCCCAACCATCACCACCAATACACCAAACTTGACGAGAAGGAATATATTCTAATAATGATTGCATCTCTGTTGATATATCTTTAGTAGCTAGTTCTTGTTTTACTTCACGAGTTATTTGATAGTCTTCCATATTATCAAGCCACTTTTGATATAATGCTTTTATTTCGTCATCAACATCATTCATTGTCGTTTGCATTAAATATTTTAATTGTTTTCTTTTTGTTTGATATGATAAATACATTCCATAACCAAATTCGGCATTATCTTCAAATAAGCTATTAGCCCAAGGAATACTATATGGTGTTGAAGGAACACTTCCGCCATAGATACTGGAACAACCCGTGGCATTAGCGATAATTAGGTTATCTTGTAATAATTGCGTTAACAATTTGATATAAGGAGTTTCTCCACAGCCAGCACAAGCTCCACTATAACAAAAACGCGGTTTTAAAAATTGGGAACCTTTAATAGTATATTTATTAAAAGGACTAGTCTCTGGTTGATTTTCAAATAAATTGTTAACAGCTTCTTCATAATTATTAACGCCCCATTTTAAAGCTTTCTTCCCTTTATTACCAGGACAAGCTTCTAAACATAAACCACAACCAGTACACTTGGAACCATTAACGGCAATTAAGAAGTTTTTCTTTTCTTTAGAACCTAAAAGCTCTATTCCACCTTTGTCCACAATAAATGGTCTAATAACCCCGTGGGGACAAACAAATGAACACATTCCACATTGAATACAATTTTCTTTAATCCAGTGCGGTATTTTCGAAGTTATTTTATTTTTCGAATTTTTTTCAAAATCACAAGGGAATGTTCCATCTTTATAGTCTAATAAATCACTAACTTTAGCTTTAGCACCTTCTTTTTTATTAATCAAATCAAATAAAATAGATTTTTTAGCTTGAGAGGATTCTTCTTCATAAGTAAAATTACTTTTACTAAATTTAACATTAGCTAAAGTTTCTTTAATAGCTTCGATATTATTAGTTACAATCTCTTCTCCTTTAGTTCTAAATTTTTCAGCTATTGACTGGCTTAAGATTTCAAAATTATTTTTAACTCCTAAGATTTCTAAAATAACAATTTCCATTATTTTGCTTATCTTACCATTTAAATGGTGTTTAGAAGCTATCGCGTTGGCATCTAAAACGACTAAACGAATATTTTTGGTTGTTAATTGCTTTTTAAATTCATTAGGTAAGTAGCTATCTAAATCATCTTGATGAGAAGTATTTAAAATGACAATACCATTTTCGGCAATATTAGAAATCATATCTAGACGGAAAAGATATTCTTCTTTCGTAATAACTACACATAAAGGATTAGTTATATAAAATGGAGCTTTGATTTTGGAATCACTTATTCTTAAAGAAGATTTAGTTACTCCCCCACTTTTTTTAGAATCGTATTCATAATAACCTTGCACAAATTTACCTTTTTCCGCATGAATTATAGTTAAAATATCTTTAGCAGCACTAACCATACCATCAGAACCATAACCAAAGATTATAATTTGTTGAGCTTTTAAATCAATATCATAATCTTCAGGCTTTAAACTTAGATTAGTAACATCATCTTCAATCCCAATCGTAAAATTATCTTTAGGGTCGTTTTCTAACATATTATAAACACTTTTAATTTGCCCAGGCGTCGTATTTTTACTAGCAAGTCCATAACGACCACCGACAATTTTTACTTCCCTATTATGTAAGGCACTAATAACATCTAGACATAATGGCTCATGCGGAGCGCCAAATTCTTTAGTTCGATCTAAAACCGCAATATTTTTTACGGTACTTGGTAGAACGCTATTTAAGTATTTGCTACTAAATGGACGATATAAATGAACTTCCACCATTCCATATTTATGGCCTTTTTTATTAAGGTCATCTATAACTAAACGGATGGTATCACAAACGCTACCCATGGCGATAATTACTTCAGTAGCATTAGCATCGCCATAATAATTAAATGGCTTAAAATCAGTTTTCGCAATATCGTTTATTTTTTGCATATAATCATCTACGATATCAACTATTTCGGTATACGCATTGTTACGAGCTTCAGTTGTTGAAAAATAAATATCTTCATTTTCAGCCATACCTTTTTGAATATTATGGCCAACATTTAAGGCTCTCTTACGAAATTCCGCAACTTTTTCTTGATTTAATAATTTTCCAATATTTTCTAAATCAATTTTTTCAATAGTGTTTAATTCGTGACTTGTGCGAAAACCATCAAAAAAATGTAAGAAAGGCAAGCTCCCTTCAATACTGGCTAAATGAGCAACCGCCGCCAGATATTGCGCGTCTTCAACTGAAGAAGATGCCAGCATACAAAAGCCAGTTTGTCTTGTCGCATAAATATCTTGGTGATCACCAAAAATCGATAAAGCATGAGTAGCAATACTTCTTGAGGCAACATGAATAACAGCAGGCAACATTTCTCCAGCCATTTTATACATATTAGGAATCATTAGTAAAAGACCTTGCGAAGATGTAAAACTAGAAGCTAAAGAGCCACTAATTAAAGCCCCGTGTAAGGATCCTGCTACTCCCGCTTCACTTTGCATTTCGACTAACTTAACTTTTGAACCAAAAACATTTTTATGATCAGTACTAGCTAAATCATCTATATTACTAGCCATAGGTGATGAGGGAGTAATAGGATAAATAGCACACAATTCACTAAAATAATACGCCACATCAGATACTGCTTTGTTTCCATCTTTTATTATCATTTTCATTCTTCCTATTCTAATTTTATTATAGCAGATTATTTCCTTATTTGCATTTTATGTTGAACAAAAGAAAAAATACTTATAAATTATAAGTACTATTCTACAATATATGGATTACTTTCTGTTCCAGGAGTTTCTTCAGGATGTTCGATTTTAAATACGGTATCAGCTTTTAAATTGATAACTGGTAAATATTTTTGCCACCAATCAGTAGATCTATATGAAAGGTAGGGTTTATCATTAAACCAGATAACGGCATAGCTACCACTAAAACTTCGAGGAGTCATAGTCCAGGTTTCCATGCCATAAAGATAATTAGTAGTAGCTCCTGTAACTGAATATTTTAAGCCAGCAAATAATATTTCATCGTTAGTAATTAGTCCAACTTTGGCTAAATAATTTCCCCCATAATTTCTTAAATTTCCATCTACATCTATGGGATCAGGACAAATAAGTGAGGGATTTTTTAAACGTTTATCGGAACCAAAGTATAATTCACTTGACTTTGGATCTGTTTCTGAACCTCGACTGTAAGAGGTATCATTACAAAAACGTCCCATCGCTATTTTATCATTATTAGAAGCTATATTTTTGATATACCAATCTTGAACCATCCTTTTCATTCGATTATCTTGTCCAGCTCTGTCATTAACAAAAGCCCCATTTTCAAATCTTGTTACACATGGATTAGCAACCGTACAAGGCTCTTCATTATTATATGTCCAACTAACATATTTAGCTTCATTAAAGCCATCTCCATAACCATTTATTTCTTCCGTACTACTTAATATTATTCTAATGGTTCCATCGCCATTAATTCGAATGACTTTCCAAGTAAATCCTCCAAAAGAGACATAGTTATTGTCTACTATTCCTCGAAAATAATATGATGTTCCATCCGCATCTTCGGCCGCAAGTAACCCACTCTCTGATTTATCATCAGGTGCCAATGTCGTAGGGTAAACATTATTAAAATTTGGGGTAATAGTTAATAATTTATTTTTTAGATATATATTATCAGCTAAATATCCTTGAGCATCTTGTAACATTTCAATACTTATTTTACTAACAAATTGGGTATTTTCATCATCCGTCGTATCTTCATCCATCCAGGCTCGGAAATCATAAGTTTTACTATCTCCGGCGGCTATGTAATCTTTTGTTAATCTGTAGGCATTTTTAGTGTCGGCAACCGTAGGATTCTCAACGGGTGTAAGACTATCAACTTCTTTAACAAGATTATTTACGCCAACTTTCATATTACTATTTTTGGTAGTACTATCGTTTAAAACATTTAAAATTACATCATATCCTAAATCTTTTTTACAATTATTAGTTATAGTTATAGTATATGGGTCTGTCATTAACCCATCTTCATCTGATAAAGG
>CANRCI010000085.1 GCA_947629075.1 uncultured Bacilli bacterium
CTTGTTGACAAAATTTAATAAGTAATCGATATTTTTTAGTGGTTCTTTATTACCATAGATATAGTATTTAGTTACATCGTAATCGGTTGAGGCATTACATCCCGTACCACTATTGGAAAAAAAAGTAAACGGATCTTCCCCATCTTCCATATCGAACATTTTATGCTCTAGAAAATGAGCAATTCCTTCCGGTGTTTTGATATATTTCTTTTCAGTTGGGGAATAAAATTCCGTATTTATTGAACCGTATTTAGTAAAATAAGTCGCAAAGTAACTTTTTTTATTCGGATAAGGTAAGAAGTAAACATCTAGGCCGTTGATATTTTCAAAATAGATTTTTTGATCAACTCCATATATTTCAATCTCTTTCATTATTTACCTCCCAACATATAAATGGTATCGATATGAACTTTTTTACTGAATTCCATGATATCTTCTTTAGTAACTTTAGTAATTTCTTTTTTTCGTTCATCTGGCAATTTACTACCTAAAATGTGGCTTGAAAAATAATACGATATCATTTGCGATTGATAATCATAGACTTCTTCTAATCCAGTAATGTAAGCTTTTTTAGCTTTTTCGATATCTTCTTCTGTAAAATTACCCTCCGTCATATCGTTCATTTCTTTTTTTATCAGACTGACCATCTTGTCCAAATTATCTGGTGAAATGCCACTAGTGATGACTAACGTATTATCAGACTTACTAAAACTAGATGAAGCATAATAACAGATGGAATGTTTTTCACGGATATTTTTAAAGAACTTCGAATCAGTACCACTACCTAAAATGATGTTGTATAACACAGAGACATAGTCGCGTTCAAATTCATCGGGACTATCTACGTAACAACCAATGGATAGTTTTCCCTGTTCACTGCCATCTTTTTCGACAATTAACTTTTCTTCGATTTTTTTATCGTTTACTACGATAAGTGGTACATCACTATCCGTTTCAGTTTCAATATCTAAACTCTTACGAACTAATTGTTCCGTTTTTTCGAAATCGATATCGCCGATGATGAAGACATCTAAGATGGATTCTTGAAAAAATTTGTTGTAATGTTCAAAGAGAGATGCTCTAGTTATTTGTTCTAGATCTTCGCGATAACCAAAACTGTGATAAGACAACACTTTATCTTTAGCCATATTGTCAAAAAGTCTTACAATGGAAAAGCGATCGCCACTTTCCTTGATTCGATCTAGCTGTATTTCTAAATTCTTCTTAACTATTTCAAAAGTATCAACATCGAACTCACCATTTTTAACATTGGGATTCTTAATGGTATCAACTAAAAAAGTAAAGGCTTCATCTAAAATGTTTTTTTCACTATACTTCTCATCTAAAAGATTTAAATATATATCGGCAGTATAATAATTACCCATACGATAACAGTTAAATCCGATATTAGCGCCGTATAAATCCTGTTCTTTAATAATCATCTCACGTCGTGTTTTATATTTATTAGATGTATAAGTTAAGGCATCGATCAAAAAGTTATTAATCGTAATCTCTTCTTTTTTTATTGGTTTTCTAAATAATAATTCGACTAAAACGGTTTTAAAGCGATCAGTTTTAATCATGTGTAAAGTATATGAACCAATTCTTTTCTTTGAGTATTCCATCTTATCACCTCTTTAAGTATTATACCATACTAGTATTTAAATATGTATTTAATAAACGCATAAAACTATTGAAAACTTATCAATTTTAAGTTACAATAAAACACATTATTAAGAAAAAGGAAGTACATTATGACACTACATTGGAATGAAGAAAAAATCATAAAAAATTACAAATATTTGAGAAGAAACAAAGGATATTTTTTAGGTGACAGTACACCGTTTAAAAGAATTGTTTTTAAAGATGTTCTAGATCAGTACAAAGAAATGTTGGGAATGATTAAATACGATACTTATTTCGAATATCCCACTGACTTGGAAGCTATTGTCAATTACGTCATGCCAGGATATGGTGCTGATTCTAAATTAACTTTTTTAGCTAAGGAATGTTATGACACAATATTTGAAAGTAGTACCGGTCTATTTGATAATGAGTTAAATTGGCCAATAGTTGAGTATAACGATAGTGAAATACTGAGAATATTATCTGACTTTTTTAGCGATTTGAATTGTCCTTGGATATATGATAAATTTCAAGAGTTTGTATACTCCCCTACGACGATGATTAGTCTTTCTAATCCAGAGGAAGACGTTATTAAAGATTTTTGTTTAGGTAAGATTTATTTTGATCCTTTTTTAGGTTACTCTTACGTAAAGGTATTAAACTATAAAAGTATTAAAGATATCATGGTCTTGGTTCATGAAATAATGCACGGAATCTTTACCAAATATCAAATTGCTCCTAGTAATCTATGCGATAACGTATTTGAAGAGTTAGAGGGCCACATCGGTGAACTTTTATTTATGGATTATTTAAAGAGACATGGTAAAGAAAAAGAAGCTGAAGCCTTAAAAATTGATAAAATCTACGAAATATATGAACATTCAGAATCACTTATAGTTACCGATTTAGCTGTCGAAAACATCAATTACAAAACTGGTAATTTTAACAACCGAGCATTAAAGAAAAAGTTTAGTAAGAATAATATTACTTTAAAAACTGATGATTTATACAGTGTAATAACTCCTGATTACGATAGTGACTGCTACGACGTTATATCTTTCTTAGTTGCTGTTGACTTAATTGAAAAGTATAAGAATGACAACAATGAATTGTTTGCTGCCCTATCTAAAATTAAGTTTAACGGTAACACTAGTTATCTAAAGGTATTCCAAGATAATAAAATTAGTTTCCCACACGATAATATGAAGAACGTCAAACAGTATATAAAAAGAATTCAACGTTAAATTGAATTCTTTTTTTTACTCTTCTTCATCTATTTCATCGTCATCTTTAGATGGTTTCTTTAAGACCTCACGCGGTTTACTTCCGTTAGGCGGTCCGATGATTCCTCTTTCTTCTAATAAATCGACTATTCTAGCAGCACGATTATATCCTAATTTAAAGCGTCGTTGTAAAAGCGAAGCACTAGCTTTCTGTGTCGAGATAACAAATTCGACGATATCGTTGTACAGTGGATCATCGTATTCTTCTTCAACAGAGTTAACACCTCCACCAGCATTGCCATGTTCTTTAGCACTAGCTGTTAAATTTAGGAAACGTTCATCAAATTGTGCCTTTTGTTGCTCAACGGTATGATCGACAATTCTCTGAATTTCTTCATCACTGACATAAGCTCCTTGAATACGCTCTGGAACATTTTCTCCCATCGGTAAGAATAACATATCTCCTTTACCTAGTAGTTTTTCAGCACCACTGGCATCGAGAATTGTTCGCGAATCGATACTTGAAGATACCGCAAAGGAAATACGAGATGGAATATTGGCTTTGACAACACCAGTAATGACATCAGTTGAAGGTCTTTGAGTAGCAACGATCAAATGAATTCCAGCAGCACGGGCCATCTGAGTAATTCTCATTATTGAATCTTCTACTTCTTTAGAAGCTACTAACATCAAATCAGCCAACTCATCGATAATTACGACGATATATGTCATGTGTGGAATGCGATCGGTATCCACACGATTTTGATTTTCCTTATCTACCCATTCGTTATAAGTGGCAATGTTTTTAACGTTCTTCTCACTGAAAGTATCATAACGATTTTCCATTTCTTGAACTATTTTTTGAAGGGCGACACTCGCCTTTTTCGGATCAGTTACAACTGGCATTAATAAGTGCGGAATACAATTATACATGCTAAGTTCAACTTTTTTAGGGTCGACTAAAACCAATTTAACTTCATCTGGTTTAGTACGCATAAGAATGGAAGCAATGATACAGTTTATACATACTGATTTACCGGAACCAGTCGCACCTGCTACCAACAAGTGTGGCGTTTTATCGATTTCAGCAAATCTCGGAGCACCCATGATGTTCTTTCCAAGACCGACTAGTAACTTACTATTCGCTTTATTCTCTGGAATTTTCTCCAATATTTCTCTAAACGATACGGGACTAGTCGTATCATTGGCTA
>CANRCI010000086.1 GCA_947629075.1 uncultured Bacilli bacterium
TAAGTCCAAAGATGGCACCACTCGCCCCAACACTAAGCGTATTTGATGGCGAAAGAGCACACGATAGAATTGAACCACATAGACCACTGAAGATATAAGCAATGATGTATTTCGTCCTTCCTAAGTAATTTTCAACTTGACTACCAATTATGTATAAAGCATAGATGTTAAACAACAAGTGAACGATGTTGACATGTAGAAACATCGATGTAAACAAACGATAATACTGTCCATATCGCACAACTGATATGGCGTGATTGCCAAACATCTCTAATATGTTGGGATAATCGAAAGCTGAAAGAATAAAAATCATAACATTGATAAATATTAAGGTATTTGTCACAACTGGTTTTTTCTCTTCAAAAACTTCATTGACCATTTCAGCATCTCTCCTATTTTTACTATTTATTTCAGAAGTTATCTTAATAAATAATTGCATTCCCTCTTCAGTAAATTTCAACTTCTTTTTGATATCTGGAAAATGTTTTTTAACGAAATCATACTTATCGATATCTTTAACATCTTCGATATACATACAATCCATACCATTTACTTTATCGATATCTACGTTGTCCCCTAAATCGGTATATATCGTTAAAACGTTCATATTAAACGTAACTGTTTTCTTTTTTATTTTCTTAACTACTCTTCTGGTTTTAAAAGCATCGAAAGCTAATTGTTCATCATTATGAATGTGATTAGAAACGATACGAACAATTCGATACTCACCATCCATATTCTCTAACCAAATTTCATTATCTGCCCCTTGGAGGATAACTGGGTTATAATCTTTTTCAGTTATAAAATAATGAAGTAATTTCATCACTATTTCACTCTTCTTGTCAATTGTTTGATACACAATATCTCCTCCTTTCACTAAATATTATTATATCGTAAATAATTGTATAAAGAAAGAAAAAAATACTATTAACTAGTATTCTTCTAAAGTTTTTAAATACTCCTCAAATTCCGGTGGTAACTTTTTAGTAAAATGAATTTCTTTTTTGGTTATGGGATGGATAAATCTGATGGAAGCTGAATGAAGAAATTGGCCAAACGGAGTTGTTTTTTTACTTTTACCATATAAGGGATCATTATGAATTGGATAGTTAATATAACTCATGTGGACTCTGATCTGATGCGTTCGACCAGTATCCAAAATGCATTCAATCAAAGTGTTTTCTTTAAAACGTTTTAAAACGCGGAAATGAGTTAACGCATGCTTACTGTTGACATCTGTCACTGCCATTTTTTGACGGTTGTTAGGATCTCTTCCAATCGGAGCATCAATATCACCGGTATCGTGCATAATCACTCCATCGACTAGGGCAATGTATATGCGTTCTACCTCTTTATTTTTAATCATTTCGCTCAACAACTCATGAGTTTTATCATCTTTAGCAACAACCATAAGACCACTAGTATCTTTATCGATTCGGTGAACAATACCTGGTCGAAACGATTCACTACCTTTACTAAGTTCACTTCGCCCAATTAAAGCATTGACTAACGTCTTAGTATAATTTCCAGGAGCCGGATGAACAACCATACCACTCTCTTTATTGATGACCATCAGATATTCATCTTCATAGACGACATCAAGAGGAATATCCTCACCAACTATTTCAACATCAAAATTAATATCATCATCCAACTCTATTACATCATCAATCTTTAATTTATAACTGTTGTTTACTTGTTTTCCATTTACTAAAGCTTGTCCAGCCTTAATAATTTTCTGAATTTTACTACGACTATAATCTGTTTTATTTACCAAAAAAGAATCAATTCGCATCGTTTCTTCTTCTGTTTCTACTTTTATCTTCATCTCTATCACCTCGCCACACACTGATAAACATCAAAAATATTCCTAAAACAACACCGATATCGGCGATATTAAAAACTGGATAATCATAATTAAAAATGTAAAAATTTAAAAAGTCAACCACATACCCTCTAAATAATCGATCACACAGATTTCCTAAAATTCCACCCATCAAAAGTCCAAAACTAATCACATCTAATTTATTGATATCACTGGTTAATAAATATCTATTTATAACTAATAGAGCAACCATACTGACAACTATGAGAATTAAAACATCACCACTAAAAATCCCCCAAGCTGCCCCAAAATTCTGAGTATAAGTCAGATAAAAAAAGTTTTTAATAATTTTGATATTTAAATTAACAGGCACTAAAAATTTAGTCAATTGATCAACAATTAATACTAATAACATAATTATGTACGTTTTCTTTTTCATAGTATCACCGTCAAGAATATTCTACCAAAAATATAGTCTTTTATAAAGAAATATTTACCAGGATGACATCTTCTCCAATTTTAGCTATATGATTCCATCTAATTTCATTTTCGTTGTGATTGCGATTAAAAGAAAACAATCGTTGGGTATTATCGACCACTAAACTTTCAATCGCTCCAGTCTGTGGATTAATCTTGACATCAATTATATTACCGATATTTTTTCCATCTTTCATATTGACAATATTTTTATTTTGAAGTTCTGATAAAAGCATATAATCACCAGTTAATCATATGAAAAAAAATAGGTATCAATACCTATTTTATCTGTAATGACGAAATTATTTCTTGAACATCTGGTAGGGCAAAATCGAAGTTCTTATCTTTAGCTTTTAAGATGACCGCTACTAATTTGTTCTCAGCAAAGAAAACATTAATATTTACTTGTTCTTTATCATCGACATTTCTAAACAAATAATCTTTACCACTCAATTTGTTATCAGTAAAAATATTACCACCATATACAAATCTTAATTTACTACTGTTTTTCTCAATATATGTTCCAGCATATTTTTCAGCAATAACATACTGCTTATTATCTTTTAATTCTTCGTTAAAACTAACGATATTTACTTCTATTTCAGCATTCTTTTCCTTACTTGTAAGTAAAACTTTACGAGTGCTACCATTGATAGTTACTTCTCGACGGTAATCTTTAGCATAATTAAAACTAACTCCACTCTTAGTATATTTGTTATAACTAGCAAATCCGTCTTTAACAATAACTGCTGCTAAAAACAAATCGACCATTACAACGATTGCCATAACGACAATTATAACAGCTTTTAATTCTAGTTTTTCAGTCTTTTTAGAGGAACTCTTAACTTTTGGTTTTTCTACTTTAGAATGTTCTTTTTTGGTTTCAACTTTTTTTACTGGTCTAGTACTTTTCTTATTAGCTACTTTATTAGTACTCTTTTTAGTTTTAGGTTTACTTGTCTTTTTTTCTTTTTCCATATTATCACCTACAATCCCTTAGCTATTACAATGATGCGATCCCATTTGACGATAAATCGATATGAAGAATCACCTTTTACAAAATATCCTTCTTCTTTTTCTTGATATCCATCACGCATCAATTGTTGACTATATTCATCCACGATATCATCATTAGATAAACCATTAGATACCGGTAAATAGAATCTAGCACTTACCTCATCATCTTTTTCATAAGCTAAAACCGTTGTAGCATTATACTTATCGTAAAAATCAAATGTCTCATTAAGCTCTTTCCATTTAGCATCGCTCACTTTGTTCTCTATTGTAGCAGGTGAGTTATTAGCAGGGAACATACCTTGATCATCTTTTAATATGGCAAGTTTCAAGTCAGTTACATATTCTTCATCTACTAATACATCTTTATAATTTGCTAAACTGATATCATATTTACTATTGTTTTTCCCCTCAACTACAAAGACTAACAATAGTGTTATAACTAATAAAGCCCCTAAATATATTTTGTACCTATCAATTTCTTTTTCCACTGTATCACTCCTATTCTTATTAAGATAATTATAACACAGATATTTTTTTTTGAATAGAAAAATTATCAATAATAAAAAAATAGTACCTAAAAAAATAAAACCCTTATAAAATAAGGGTTTAAATACATATGGTGACCAGTACGGGATTCGGACCCGTGAATGCCGCCGTGAAAGGGCGGTGTGTTAAGCCACTTCACCAACTGGCC
>CANRCI010000087.1 GCA_947629075.1 uncultured Bacilli bacterium
AGCTATGTATTTTGATCCACTAGATTATGAAAAGACACTTACTGTTACTTTTGATTCTGCTAGTCCTTATTACCAAATGTTTGAAAATCTTGAAAAAATTCGAAAGAATGATGAAAGTGGTAAGGGTGTCGATCGCCAATTGGTTCACGATAGTATCGAATTAGTTAAGGATACTATTAAAAATAAAGTACCAACTCTCGATGAAAATGGTACTATTAAAGCAGTAGAAATGACTAATTCAGTTAAGACTAAAAAAATTTAAATTACAATTTTAAGATAGGATTTCCTATCTTTTTTTTATGAGTTATTATATAATGATAGTGGTGGTATGATGAAAAAGTTGAAGAAAAAAATTAAGAAGATGATTAATAAATACAAACCAAAGATACGTTTCTATACCTTTAGATTTCTAAATAGAGTTTTTATGCTTCTACCACTAAATGAGAAGAAAGTTCTTTTTTTGTCAGATGAAAGAGAAGTTTTAGGTGGTAACCTAGAATGCATATATAATCGTGTCGGGGGGGGTAGTAATTACAAAAGAAAATTAATTCTAAAGAAGAATACTTTCGAACGTCGTAAATTTTCGGAAAAACTAAACTTGATTTATCAACTGAGTACGTCGAAGTACATAATCTTGGATGATTGGTCAAAGCCTGTCTGTTGGATGGAGAGAAGAAAAAAGCAAGAGATTGTTCAACTTTGGCATGGTGCTGGGGCTTTCAAAACGTTCGGTTTCAGTCGAGTAGATAGACAGAAGAAAATAAATATATATTCAATGCATCGAAATTACACTAAAGCCATAGTTACCAGCGATGATATTAAATGGTGTTATGCTGAAGGATTCGGGATGCCAGAAGAAAACATTAGGGCCACAGGATTTCCACGAATGGATATAATGTTTGACGAAAAATATAAAAGCGAAGTAAGAAAGAAGTTTTTTAAAGAACATAAAGAATTAAAGAATAAAAAAATTATTTTGTTTGCTCCTACTTATCGTGGGGTTAACCTTAAAAAGTCTTATTATGACTTCGACATGTTAGATTTAGACAAATTAAAAAACGAGTTAGAGAAGAAAGGTTATGTCTTTATAATAAAGTGGCATCCAGCTATCGAAAGTAAGTTGGAAAGGGGAAATCTTCAATTTGATATATCTAAGTACGAAGGTTTTGTCTATGATTTTTCCTCATCGCGCGATATCAACGATTTGTTGATGGTAACCGATATTTTGATAACTGACTATTCTTCAGTAATATTTGATTACTTTTTATTGGATAAACCAGTTATTTACTATACTTACGATTTAGAAAAGTATAATGAAGAAAGAGGACTTTATTACGATTTTGAGGATTATGTATATGGCAGTGTAGCATCTGATATGGATGAACTAATAAAATGTATTAAACATCCTAAGATGTTTGAGAATAAAAGGAAACAATTCAATAAAAAGTTTATGTCCGCTTGTGATGGTAAATCGACCGAAAAAACTTATAATTACATTTTTAATGATGAAAGTGATGTATAATTAGATAGGTGATAATATGAAAAAAATTAAAATAATGTTTATGGGAACTCCTGATTTTTGTCTTCCCGTTTTAGAAGGACTTATAGATAATTACGGAGTTAGTGCTATTGTAACGCAACCTGATCGTGAAGTTGGAAGAAAGAAAGAGTTAAAATGTTCTCCCGTTAAGGAATTGGGTTTAAAACACAAGATTAAAATTTTACAACCTAAAAGAATAAGAAAAGAATACGAAGAGGTTTTAGCAGAAAAACCAGACTTAATCGTAACTTGTGCTTATGGACAGATAATTCCTAAAGAAATACTGGAACTTCCTAAATATGGTTGTATCAATGTTCATGCTTCACTACTACCTAAATTTCGTGGGGGAGCACCTATTCAAAGAGCAATTATGAATAATGAATACAGAACTGGTGTTACCATTATGTATATGGATGAAGGAATGGATACTGGTGATATAATATCGAGTAGTGAAATATTGATCGAAAAAAATGATAATTTTGGAACATTGCATGATAAGTTATCTGTTTTAGGTCGAGATTTACTTTTAAAAACTTTACCGGATATAATCAGTGGTAAAGCTAAGAGAATTAAACAAGACGATGATGAGATGACGCTTGCGCCAATTATCAAAAGAGAAGATGAACAAATCGATTTTAAAAATAAGACTGCTCTAGAAATTCATAATCAGATAAGAGCTCTTAATCCATATCCTGGAAGCTATGCCATTTTAGATGGTAAGGTTATGAAAATTTATGATTCGTATATCCGTGATGATTTTTATAACAATAAAGAAAATGGTGAAATTGTAAGAATTTATGATGATGGTATTGGGGTAAGTTGTAAAGATTATGAATTAGTAATAACTAAAATCAAACCAGAGGGAAAGAAAGAGATGTACGTTAAAGATTACTTTAATGGTATTGATCGCGATAGTTTAATTGGAAAAATATTTAATGAGGAATAATTATGAAAAAAAGGGAATTAGAGGAACAAGAAAATAATAAAACTAAAAAAAGCGTAGTAGGAATACTTAAGAGTGAACGCCTAAAATCGGCACTTGGACTTTGCTTTTATTTAGTTATGATCGTTCTTCTAGTTCTTGCTATTCGTGCTAATAAAAGTAATAAAAACGAAGCGAATAAAAAAGATGTAGTAACTGAAGTTAATGAACAAACTGTTACATCTCAAGTTTCCGGTTTTACGCCGATCAAAAGAGCTAATTACAAATATAATTATACTGTTACTATCGATGATAACAATTACATATATAGTGGAATAAGATATAATGATAAACAACAGTTATCCCTAACTGATGGTAAATTGACTAATCAATTCTATATCATTAGTGACATTGCTTTAACTAAGAAAAACTCGGACTATGTGTTATCAGATATTCCGTATTATTACATAAACTATTTTGATACTGGTGTACTTGAGAAGATACTTTTATCATCAACTTATGATGAAAAAAAAGATACGTTTACTATTTCCAATAAATTTTTGGATATCATAACGGGCAATAAGGAAAATTCAACGGATGAAACGCTAAATTACATTTCGATATCTTACAAAAATAAAAACATTGATGCGATTGAAATGGATGTCACTAATTACGTTAAATCCCGTTTTGTCAATGTTAAGAAAGTAGTGATAAATCTTTCTTACAGCGATTTTGGTTTAGTTGAAGACTTTGAAATTGGTGAATAAAGCACCAATTTCAAATCTTTAATAAAAAAAGAATAAAAAACTCTTGCAATATCGTTATATTTATTATAAAATGTAGAAGTACGGCTGATTTCAGCTTTTAATTAAAATACTAGATGGGCTTGTAGCTCAGGTGGTTAGAGCGCACGCCTGATAAGCGTGAGGTCGGAGGTTCAAGTCCCCCCAGGCCCACC
>CANRCI010000088.1 GCA_947629075.1 uncultured Bacilli bacterium
TCATAAGTCTCGTAAGGCCTAACCTCATATTGTTCAACTTCACTATAATCCTTACTAACGGTATCTAAACTGATTAATTCTGTCTTACCACTCTCATCAGTCGTAGTTCTAAAAATATCACTGCCATTTTTGGATATTACAACACTGGCACCACTTACTGGATTAGCGATCGTATCACTATAGATATTGATTGATAAATAACCTTTCGCCATAATTCACCTCTTAATTAATCATATTAATAAATAACCAATAAATGAATATAATTTAATAGGTGAATAATTATGTATGAAAATTTAGAATTGGGTATGACCGGTGATGATGTCAAAATTCTTCAAGAAAAATTAAAACGGTTAGGATTTTATAAAGCAGTTATTACCGGAAGTTTTGGTTTGTCGACAGAAGTAGGAGTACGAAGTTTTCAAAGGTCAGTCGGATTAGAAGAGACAGGAATTGTCGATCAGCCAACTTGGTCAGCCCTCAATGATTTGACAGAAAACCATATTGCTACGATTAGTGTTTTTCCTCGTTTAAGCTTTTCAGCAACGGGACCAAGTGTTCGCGATTTGCAGACCAAATTAAAAGCTCTTTTATATTATACAGGGGATATAAATTCCAATTTTGATTTAGAAACCGAAAATGCTGTTAAAAGGTTTCAACTAAATAATGATTTAACTGCCACTGGTGTAGTTGATGATAATACGTGGAATGTCATCAATACACTGTATGGAAATTTGAATGATTGTGCCAATGAAAGTGATACTCCTTCATCATCGACCGGTAATTATATTGTAAAAAGTGGTGATACTCTATATGGAATAGCAAGACGTTTTAATACGACAGTCGATGAATTAAAGCGATTGAATAATCTAACTAGTAATACTTTATCGATTGGTCAAGCACTAAAAGTTCCTGATAACAGTGATAGTGATGAAGAAAATACTAATAACATTACTTATAAAGTAGTAGCGGGTGATACTCTGTACAGTATAGCAAGGCGTTTTAACACCACTGTCGATGAAATCAAGAGATTAAACAATTTGACTAGCAATACTTTATCAATTGGTCAAATACTACAAATACCAAGTAATGAAGAAATGCCGTTTACCAATTATGTAGTTGTAAGAGGTGATACTTTATATGGTATAGCAAGGCGTTTTAATACCACAGTTGATGCCATTATAAGAACTAATAATCTTCAATCAACCATTTTAGAGATTGGTCAAGTGTTAAGAATTCCGATAGATGAACCATTTATAACGTATACAGTAAGAAGTGGTGATACTCTTTATAGCATAGCTAGAAATTATAATACTACGGTTGATGAATTAAAGAGATTGAACAATTTAAATAGTAATATCTTATCGATTGGTCAAATATTAAAAATACCGAATTAGATATATCTTTACATAGTTATTTTATCCGATAAAAATATTTATGGTATAATTTTAGTACTGATATAGGAAGTGATAGTAATGAATCTACCAAAAATAGAATTTAGGCCGATGAGTTTAGAAGAAAATGTAAGACTAATAAAATGATTTTATTTTGGTGATAGGGTAGAAGAAAAAATAACAAAAGGTTATAAATATATTAGTGATTATTTTAATAAAAAGAATAATGTTAATAAAATGTAATATTATGATGGATTATCTTTTGACATAGTAGGTTAAATATGATAAGTTAGACCGTGAAGTAAAGAGAGGATTTATATGTCAAAAGAACAGAATGTAATCAATTACTACGTTTTATGTAATAGTTTAAAAGATGTTATAAGAAGTGGTTGGCAAGATTGGAATGTTGAAAGAGATAGGATTGAAAGTGTTGCAGAACACGTTTTTAAAGTCCAGATGCTTGCGATTGCGATGAAGTCAGAATACCAGTACGATATCGATATTATGAAAGTTATCTTTATGTTAGCAATTCACGAAATTGGTGAAACAGTTATTGGGGATTTAACACAATTTGAAATATCGAAAGAAGAAAAAGAAAAAATAGAACATGAAGCGGTTCATAAAATATTAGGTAATCTAATAGATGGTGAATATATCGAACAACTATTTTTAGAGTTTGATTCACATAAGACCAAAGAATCGATGTTCGCTTATCAATGTGATAAATTGGAATGCGATTTACAAAGTAAACTATACGATGAAGAAGGATGTGTCGACTTGACGAAACAGGATGACAATGTAAGCTTTTACGATGATCGTGTTCAAAATTTACTAAAAACGGGAGCATCTTGGTCCGAGATGTGGCTTAAGTTTGGGCAACAAATTTATCCATATGATGAAAACTTCAAATCAGTTTCCAATTATGCGATTAATAATAAAATAGGTAAAAATAAAGTATATAAAATTAAAAAACAGTCTGATAAATAAAAATTTAGATTGTTTTTTGTTGTCAAAAATATTTTCGATATATTATAAAAAATAATAAAAATTAGAAATAATGTGATAAAATTACTATAGATAATAGGTATGAGTATTTATTCTTATTAATTAACTTATTTGGGAGAGATTATTGGTTATGAAGAAGTTAAGAAATTTTATTTTGATTTTATTATTTATTGTTCCTTTACTTTTTATTTTTGGAACAGTAGATGCTGCTGATGAAATATATGAAAATGATAATAGTGGCGTTGTGGATGTAACTACAAATAATACACCTAGTCAAAATCCAAAGTGTAAGGGTTATGATTATGTAATTGACAAGTATGATGTAAAAATTATAGTTAATGAAAATAATACGTTTGATATTACTGAAACGATTACAGCTTATTTTAATGTTCCTAAACACGGAATTTATAGGACAATTCCTTTAAGAAATAACATTTCAAGACTAGATGGTACAAAATCCAAGAATAGAACTCAAGTAACCAATTTAAGAGTGGATAACGAATATACTGCGACCAAAAAAAATGGTAATTATGAAATTAAGATAGGATCTCAAGATCAAACTTTAAAGGGTGAACAAACTTATGTAATAAAGTATACCTATAACATTGGTAAAGATCCGCTTAAAGATGCTGATGAGCTATACTATAATATAATTGGAAATGGATGGGATACAGTTATTGGCAATGTTACATTTACAATAACGATGCCCAAAGAATTTGATTCGAGTAAATTAGGTTTTTCAACTGGAAGTTATGGAACAGTTGGTAGTGATGAAGTAAATTATAGTGTCAATGGCAAGGAAATAACGGGAAATTATAATGGCATTC
>CANRCI010000089.1 GCA_947629075.1 uncultured Bacilli bacterium
GAGCAAATTGAAACAGAATTATTTAATTATAAAGTTAGTAAAAGTCCTGATAGTTTTATAGATTATTTAGGAGAAAAGGGTTATTTAAAGCGGATATGAAGATAATCCAGAGAGCGAAGAATATATATTAGATTATGATAAATTAAACGGAGTTTCTAGAGGTAAAGGAAAAGATAAAAATACAGGAGATGTATATGAATTATCAATAACTGATGATGGTGAATGGAAAATAAACTATTATGGTAGAAACAAAAAGAGCTCTGATTTAGTTAGTGGTGATTTAGGAAATTTAGGTGGATTAAATCCTGGAGATTGGGTTGTTGTGACTTTAAAGAACGGAGATATGATTGAGGGCGTTGTTTTTGAATCTGATAGTAATTTGGATGAGTATGATGTTTTTCTTCCAGGGTTTAAAAGTGATAGTATCGATAATTTGGTTTTAGGACAGTTATTCTCTAATTATATAAGTTGTAGAGAACTTGGAAAATCATTTGAGAATGAACATAATGTTTATGGTTATATTACTAACGTTACAAATGGTAAAATTTCTGAAGAAGTTAACTTTGCGGTAAATAGGATTAAAAGTATAAGTGAGGTAACCACTGAATTTGACCAAAATTCAATATTTTCCAAGTTTGAGTATTTAAAAGGGAAAACTTTGTTAGATGGAACAAAAATGGATAATAGTGTAGATCAGTTGATTGGCCATAAAATTATTGTGACCGAATACTATGGGGACTTAGATCAGTTTAATATAGACTGGTCAAATTTACAAAAGTATATATTCAACACATACAACTGCTGGGATAATGAGGTATTTGTGAGTGGGTTACAGTTGAAAAGCTATATCTTGGACGTTATGGGAGAAATAAATGATAATAAAAGTTACCACAAGTTTTATCTGGGAGGAAGAGTGGATGATGTTAGTAGAGATAATCCAGATTTCGAATTAGAAAAAACGGCGATGGATGATAGTAGGGTTAAATATTTGTCGGAGATGAAATATCGTGAAGTGAAGAGTTCGTTAATAGTGAAACTTAAAGTACATGAAGCGATTTATGAAGGGTCGGGAATTTGGAAAGATCCATACATTATTAATTGATTTTATGTAAGTTGTATTTAATTATTGGAGGTAGGTAGAGATGGAGAAAAAAAATGGTATAACCTTGATGGTTTTAGTTATAACGATAATAGTTTTATTGATACTTGCTGGAGTTAGCCTAGTAGCGATATTAAATGATAATGGAATTTTGTCTAACACAGAAAAATCGAAAGTTAGAGCAGAAGAAGAAAATATAAGAGATGAATTGTCAACAACTTGGTCTGGAATAGAATCAGAATATTTATCAGCTTTAAGCAGTGATGCTTTAACTTTAGAAGGAGATTTTTTTAATGAAGATAAATTAAATGAAAGATTGTCAGGAAAAGGTAAGGTTAGTAACTTAATATATGGTGAAGATAAGAGTAGTTTTGAATATGTTCCAGAAGAAAGTAACAAGACTTATAAAGTAGTTGTTGAGAATGGTGTTGTTGATTTTGTTGATAAGTTTGAAGAAGTCAAAGGAGTTTATGCCAGAATTTATGGTAGTGTTAAGGGAAATTTAACTTTAGAGTTTTCAAATAGCAATAACTTTCAAAAAATAGAAGATTTATCACAAGTTTCTTTTATTAAGGAATATGGTAATATAAATGAAAATGTAGGACGCTTTGAGAAAGTTAGTGACTTAACTCTTTTAGATAATATTCAAGAAAATTCTCGGTAATATAAAAGATGCTCAATTTTATTACAATATTCAAAAAAATTTCGGTAATATAGAAGATTTTCAATTCTATTATAATAAGAAAAATAACATGGAAGTTGATGGAGAGAGGAACGGTAGCCTTGATTCGCTTTTGGATGAATACGACATAAGTTATGATAGGTATAATTCGAGTGATTCAAATAATTATGCTGTTTCTCCTTGGATTGAATATGCATATCAGATAAATAGAGTAAAGATAGATAATGAAATAAAACCTAAAGTGACTTCTTGTTGGTTTTGTGGTATGGAGAGATTAACTACAATAGATGGCTTGGAGAATTTGAATACGAGTGAAGTTACTGATATGAGTTATATGTTTGCTTATTGTGACTCGCTTAAAGATTTGGATTTAAAAACATTTGATACATCTAAAGTTACAAATATGGATTCTATGTTTAGAATGGATAGTAGTAGCAATTTAACTGTTTTGAATTTAGAAAATTTTAATACATCGAATGTTGAAAATATGAGTAATATGTTTAGATTTTTTAATGGTGAAAAATTAGATTTAAATTCTTTTGATACTTCAAAAGTTAAAGATATGTCTGCTATGTTTTATAATCATTTTTGTTATAGAAATTTGAAAAATATTGAGATTCATGTTGGTTCAAAGTGGAATATTGAAAATGTTGAAGATAAAAAAGATATGTTTAGGGGATGTATAGGTGAAGAAAGTTGTATAGAATACGATAGTTTTTAAAATCAATAAGGATTATACTGACGAAAGATATTGGGTATAAATATTATGTTGAGTAAATTAAAAATGATTTTTTTCAATGTTTTAAATTTATTAAAAAAATTAATATTTTATATTATATTAATTATTAATTCAATTTATAATAAAATAAAAAAAAATAAGAAGACTAACGATTTAGATAGAAATATATTGATATTAATTGGGAAAATAAGTAAAGGCGGCGCGGAAAGGGCCGCCGTAAATTTGGCTGAAAAACTATCTAAAAATTATGAAGTAGTTATAGTTACTTATGATATGTATAACCAAGAAAAAAATTATATAAAAAATGTTGAAAAATATCAATGTAATGTAAATCATATTTCAGTAAGTGAAAGAGGTTTTGAAAAAATATCTTGTATTAAGAGATTAAAAAAAGAAAATAATATTACTCATTGTATAAGTTTTGGAACTTATTCAAATTTTATAAATTCTATTACAAGAGTAAATGAAAAAGTAATAATTTCTATTAGAAATTATCTATCTGTTTCGGAAAA
>CANRCI010000090.1 GCA_947629075.1 uncultured Bacilli bacterium
GGCTGGAATTTTTTTAGATGCTCCGACTGAGGAAGAGTATCGTGAAGCCTTAGAGACTTTTATTTTGAATAATCCAAAAGCATCTGCCATCGATGAGGACGTGACAGTAGTAATTACTAATAACAAGAAAATAAAATTGGGTAAACGAGTAGCAGCCTTAAAGCGAAAACCGACTAAATTTAACGATGAACAAATCGATTATTGGTTTAATAAAAAAATTGTAAACGATACTGATGTTAAACCGACAAAATTGCGTCAAGATAAATACGCTAGAGATTATGGTGGTAATGAAGAAAAAGCGAACCAAATAGCGCGATGTATCGATGAATTAAAAGCCAAGAGAAAAGATGTTAAAAAAGATCAACCGACTGTTGATAACCTTTTAGAGGAGTTCGATGTCAATGTCGATAAATTAAATAGTATCTTAGAAAAATTGCGCACTAATGCCGTAGAAAATGGTAATCGTCATAAAGTTTCACCTTTTGCTCCGACGATGTATCAAGGAGAGACACTTAGAAGTTACTGTATTAGAAACGGGTATAATTACACGATAATTAACAATGCTCTAAAACTTCATCGAATGTTACCCCAAGATGATTTGGAGAGCCTTATCAATCGCTTGTTAATCGAGGCTAGAAGTAAGAGACAGAATGCTCCAACTAGCTGGATATATGAAAAATACGGATCGTTATTACGCCATATCTTAATTAAATTGCAATTGGATCCTGATGCAATAATTAGGAATATGAAAGAAAACTATATAACTTTGGATGAAGCGATTGGACATTACATTTTTACAACCAATTGTAAGAACAAAAAATACTCTTGGTTAGAAGTACCTTATAATTACATAACAGATGAATTTAATTATCGTTACCTAGATGAAGAGAAAAACAATTACCAACAAAAAATATCAGATTTAGATACAATTGTCGAAATACTAGATGAAGAATACTTCTTAGATGAAGAAGAAAAAGTAATGTTGTTGAATACTTCTTTTCAATACATCAAGACAATCAGAACTTATCAAAAAATTGATGTCGGATTCGAAAAGAATATCTATCGCAAAATGAAAAAAATCGAAAAGTATAATTTGACAGATGAAGAGATTGAAGAGAGTTATTTTTTACCATTGGAATTCGATAAAAACATTTTATTGGGAAGTGCTACTGAATTGTACGAAAGACGTCTAGCGGCTCGTAATTACAGTGACATCTGGCCTAATCTTAGTGATTGGAAAAAGAATAAAATCATTAAAGAGAACAAATTTGGTGACGAAGAGATAAATTATTTAAATGAAGAGAAATTGACAAGAGAAAAAATTAAAGCGATGCACAAAGATTAATCTTTACTTGCAAAGTTTTAGCAACTATTGTTATAATTAGAAAAATGAGGAGGGAAAAATGAAAGTTTTATCAGTAAATGCTGGAAGTTCAACATTAAAATTTAGAATGTATGAAATGCCAGAAGAAAAAGTAATAACAGAAGGAAATTTTGAACGAATTGGTCAAAGTGGTAGTGAGTATTCAATAAAGTTAAATGGTGAAAAAATTAAAGAAAAAGTAGCGATGAAGACTCATAAAGATGCAGTTGACATTTTAATAAAAAAATTGATTGAATTAAAAATAGTTTCATCACTAGATGAGATAAAAGCAATTGGACATCGTATTGTTCATGGAGGTACTAAATATAAAGAACCAACTCTTTTAACTGATGATGTAGTTAAGGGGATTGATGAATTGAAATCTTTAGCACCACTTCACAATCCAGCTCATATAATTGGAATTAATACTTTTAAAGAGGCTATTCCTAATGCGGTAGCAGTGGGATGTTTCGATACAGCTTTTCATCAAACGATGCCAGAGACATCTTATCTTTATCCAGTTCCTTATGAATGGTATGAAAAATATGGTGTTAGAAAATATGGATTCCACGGTTTAAGTCACAATTATATAACTTTGAGAATGGAAGAGGAGCTTAAGAAAGATAAAGTTAATCTAATCATTTGTCATATTGGAAATGGCGCTAGTATCACTGCTGTTAAGGATTCTAAATGTATCGATACATCAATGGGATTTACTCCTAATGCCGGAATTATGATGGGAACGCGAAGTGGTGATATCGACTATACGATGATTCCTTATATAATGGATAAAACCAATGCGACTTTTGCAGAAGTAGATACGATTCTAAATAAGAATAGTGGCCTAGAAGGAATTGCTAAGAAAAATGATTTACGCGATATCGATGAAGGCTTTATGAATGGCGATAAAAAAATTGTTTTAGCAGTCGATATGTATACGAAAAAGATTGCTGAACACATCGCTAAATACTTTATCGAACTTGATGGTGAAGTAGATGCTATCTGCTTTACTGCTGGTGGTGGAGAAAACGACTCTATTATCAGAAGAGAGGCTTTGAATAAAGTATCTTCTCTTGGAATAAAAGTCGATGAAAAACTTAATGACGAAACAGTTGTCAGAAAAGGTAAAGAGGGAATCATCAGTACTGCAGATTCTAAAATTCCAGTTTACGTTTTAGGAACCGATGAAGAATTGATGATTGCAAGAAATGCTTATGAATTTGTAAAATAGAGAGAAATCTCTATTTTTTTGTGATATTATATATATGGAGGATAGGTAAATGGATATTTATTCGCTTAGTAACAAGGAAATTAGAAAATGTATGCGTGAGTTTAATAAAACTGTCTACGGCAAGACAATTTTTGTCATTTCTTATTCAACATTTTTAATCAGTTTAATAGTGCTTATCGTTTTTGCTATCGCATCATCTTGTAGTTATAATCACTATTTACTCATCATTTTACAATTTCCTTATCTAATGGTTGGAATGTTTTTAACACTTATATCTTTTGTCATTGGCAGTGCGTATTATTATCATGAATTAAAGGAATATATTAAGACTAAAAAACCATTAAAAAAGAGTGCTTGAAGCACTTTTTTTCTCTATGGTGTCCCCAAAAGGACTCGAACCCTTATCTAT
>CANRCI010000091.1 GCA_947629075.1 uncultured Bacilli bacterium
GTTCAGTATTTAGAATTGAAAGTTTAGATAATTGTTGTTGTAAATGTCGTGTTCTTGCTCCTAGTTCTGATACAACCCAAGATACATTTCCTTATGTCGCAACTCAAGACTTTTTCACTATCAATTTAAACTGTGTATGTGCTATAAAATGTCTTAATGATACCTTTGTAGCAGGTGTATAAAAAAATCGCTTTTTTAGCGATTTTTTAATTGGATAGATTTTATATCTTTGATCAATATATATTCGTTATTACTAGTTATGATGTGATCTTTTACTCTAGACACAATCCTTCCATTATAAGTGGAATTAACTGTCTCAATCACAACTGGTTTATCTAAAACGATATCATTTTCATCAAAACTTCGACGATCACTACCCTCATTTGCTGAATAAAATATTTTACGATTAGTATTTGTCTTAACACTACTTTTATAAATATTTGGCAATTTCTTATCCATAATAACCTCACTTTATAATATTTTATGTTTAAAATAAATAAAAATTACTTAAGTTAACATACTAATATTAGGTGATTTTATGACTAAGAAAGTTTATTATCTAGATAAGTTTTTACTATTTTCAGTTATTGTCTTATATTTAGTTAGTATAACAGCGATTAAATCGGCCGAAGCATACTTAAGTCCTAGTTTAGGAGATTTAGTTTTAAAACAAAGCATTTGGTATTTAGTAGGATTTCTTTTAATTTTATTAATAGTTAAACTAGATAATAAGTTCTTCTATAAATATGCTTGGGTTATATATATCATTAATAATCTGTTACTATTGGGACTACTCTTTTTAGCACCAGAGATAAATGGTAGTAAATGTTGGTATGTAATAAGTGGAATTGGTAGTTTTCAACCGAGTGAGTTTATGAAGATATCACTGATTTTAGTCTACAGTAAAATACTCAGTGACTTTAATCGCAAACGAAAAATTACTCTAAAAAGAGAATTGATACTTCTAGGTAAAATATTTATTGTTCTGTTGATACCTAGTATTTTAACCTTTCTAGAACCGGATACGGGATCAGTTATCATCTATTTAGTAATTACTTTTGCCATGCTTTTTGTAAGTAAGATTAGACTTCGTTGGTTTTTAGTAGGTGGTGGTCTTCTAGTATCGTGTTTAGCTTTATTTTTAGGTCTATATTTTTTTTACGATGAATTGTTCATAAGTATTTTTGGTAGTAGTTTTTTCTATCGTATGGATAGACTTATCAGTTGGAAAACAGGTAGTGGTATGCAGCTGGAAAACTCTTTAGTAGCAATCGCTACCAGCAGTATCACTGGTCACGGTTTTAATAGGACACCTCTCTACTTTCCTGAGAGTGGAACTGATTTTATTTTCAGTGTCTTCGCTTCTAATTTTGGACTTTTAGGAAGCATTGTACTAATCATTTTCTTTACAGTTTTGAACATCTACATCCTAAACATTACTAATGAGAGAATCAACAATCGCGATCGCTTTCTCATCGTCGGTATCATCGGAATTATCTTTTTTCAACAATTACAAAACATATCGATGACTATTGGTCTTCTACCGATTACTGGCATTACGTTACCATTTATAAGTTATGGTGGATCAAGTCTTCTCTCCTATATGATTTTAATCGCTTTTGTATTGAACATAACTAAAAAGAAAAAAGTTATCAGAAGATAACTTTTATTCATCTAAAAGACTTTCATATATTTCTTTTAGTCTCTTACCAATATATTTTAAATCACGTTCTTCAGCTACTTTGTGAGCTTTTTTAGTAACTGGTTTTAATTTATTGTTCAGAATATCTTTAATCTTTTGTTCAAACTCATCTAAATCTTTGGCTTTGTATACATTTACTCCATCTTCAAGCCAACCTTCGAAGATAGGAATGTCCCTAATTAAAGCAGGTGTTTCACAAGCACAAGCTTCAACGATAGGAATGCCTTCAGTCTCTTCAAGAGTTGGAAATAAGTACAGATTACAACCATTCATAGCTCCTTTGATTACTTCGCGTTCAACATAGCCAGCAAAAGTTAAATTAGGTAATTTTGTATTAACTGCATCGCGAACTTTTTTAGGTGAAGCTGACAAAGGTGAATAACCAAACCAAATAAATTTGTACTCGGGCAATCTTTTAGCGAGTTCGACAAAATCGATTATTCCCTTTCGTTCGATGTATAAACCGATACCGATAATTACCTTTTCATCGTCTTTAATATTATAATCTTTTCTAAATTTCTCTCCCAATTTTTTGTCGCGTTTGAAAAAATCGATTTCAATTCCATTAGATATGTCATATATTTTTTTGTTTTCCAATCCTTTATAGGTCTGTAATAACTTTTTAGAATATAGCGTGGGAGTTATAATTACATCTCCTAAACTGTAACATTTAGTAATCCATTTTTTAAACAGTGGTGCAACTTGATTAGAGAAGAGAAATGAATTTCTAAAATCTTCTTCGGTAGAGTGAGCGTGATAAACAACTTTTTTACCACGTTTTTTAGCTTTTTTAGCAATTAGGTATGATTTGGGAAAATAGGTATTGATGTGAAGAATATCGTAATCATCATTTAAATCGAGAGTATAATCGACATGCGCTAACTCCAATGCTTTCATCTGATGTTTAATCGCTTTTCCTAAACCACTCTTACCAACCGTTTTTAACCCCTCAGTATAAAGTAATACTTTCATTAGTTACACCTCAACTAAATTATAGCAAAACTTTTACATTATTAATATCCTAAAATGTTTTTTATTTTCTTGATACTTCCCTTTTCAATTCGTGATATTTGGGCTTGACTTATACCTAGTTCACGACTTAATTCCATCTGAGTCTTTCCTATTATAAAACGTTGATCTAAAATATATCTCTCTCTTTTTTCGAGATTGGAAATAGCTTTTTCGACCGCCATTTTTGTATCTAAATCTTGGTTTTGTTTCTTATCTTCTAGTTGA
>CANRCI010000092.1 GCA_947629075.1 uncultured Bacilli bacterium
GTAAAAGCCTACGTTGTTTTTACATATCAAGATTCTGTCTATAACTATTATTGGACTAGTGTTGATGATACGGGACATAAAGTTAATCTAGTTGAAATTAGCAATTTAACTAAAGATGACATAATAGTAGACTCTTCTAAAAATATAAATACTACCACTACTATAGATGGAACAACGAAAGTTTATTTATTAAAAGAAAACTTAAAATTCGAAGAAGTAATTATATAGATTTAAGACTTTATAAAATTAAGAATTATACTATTTACATATAAAGGAGCATTTAAATAAGCAAAATGTGTTCCTTTTTTTATTACTATCAATCCAGAATCTTTAATGTTTTCGTGCATAATTATTCCATCACTAAGAGGTGTATCTTCATCATTTTCTCCCCAAATAAGAAGTGTTTCAGCATTAATATTTTTGAGTAAATAAGACAAGTCTTCATTTACAATATTAGAAAAAGTTTTTTTCATGTTGTCACTTAGTGATTTATAGTCTTGAGAACCAAAAATGTCTATAAGCATACCTAGATATTTTTTCCTTAACTTTTTGGGTAAAAGATATCTTAAAGATTTTAATGCTTTATAAAAGTAAGTTTTTATGATACTAGATAATTTTTTCTTTCCTTTTATACCGGCTCCATCTATTATTATTAATTTGTCGATTTTGACATTTAATTTACCATTTAAAATCAAAGATAGTCGTGCTCCAAAAGAGTGAGCAATAATAATTGGATTATCAATACTTAGAACATCGATGAAAACCTTAATCATAGAAGCATAGTCATAAACAGAAAGATTACGGTTAGGAAAGCTACTATTTCCAAAACCAGGATAATCTAATATATATATAGTATATTCTTTTTCTAAATAGTTAATCATTGACTTAAAAGTGGTTCTTGTATCTCCCCAACCGGGAAGAATTAAGATATTTTTCTTGCCATTTCCATATTTTTCATAATAGATATTAAAATCCTCAATAACGATATTCATAAATTCACCTATAATAATTTATGAGTTACAAAAAACTGTGTTAATTAATTATGGTTATGTTATAATTTATATAGTAGGTGATTTAATTGAAAAAGACTAAGATAATATGTAGTATTGGACCAGCTAGTAGTAGTGTAGATGTAATGAGTAAAATGACAGAAACAGGGATGAATGTAGCTCGTATTAATTTTTCACATGCTAGTTGTGATGATGCCCAAAAAATATTAGAGACAATTTATGAAGTACGTAAGAAAACAGGTGAGAATATTGCTGTTTTATATGATACTAAAGGACCTGATTTCAGATGCAAAGAAATGCAGCCTGGTGGCGTTTTATTGGAAAAAGGTAGGAAAATTAGTATTGTTAAAGAGGATGTAATAGGAGACAATAATCGTTTTAGTGTAAACCATAAAGAAGCACTTGATAAGATTTCAGTGGGAAATATTTTGTTATTAGAAGATGGCCTTATGAAATTAGAGGTTACAGGAAAAGATGAAAATGGACTTTTATGTACAGTTATCGAAGGTGGCCTCTTAAATTCACGAAAGAGTATAAGTGTTCCAAAGGTTAATCTTGATTTACCTTTTTTAAGCGAAGAAGATATCCGTGATATTAAATTTGCATGTGAAAATGATGGCGACTTTTTAGCCTTATCTTTTGTTAATTCAAAAGAAGACATAATTGCTGTAAGAGAATTATTAGATAAGTATGGAAATAATGAATTGCAAATTATTTCTAAAGTAGAAAGCAATATAGCTTTGGAAAATTTAGATGATATTATTGAATACAGTGATGGCATAATGGTAGCAAGAGGTGATTTAGGCGTAGAGGTTCCTTTAGAAAAACTGCCAATTATTCAGAAAGAGATGATTAAAAAATGCCGTGCTAAAGGAAAGTTTGTTATTGTAGCAACAGAGATGTTGGCATCAATGTCTACCAATCCCAGACCAACTCGTGCTGAGGTGAGCGATATTAGTAACGCTGTTTTAGATGGAGCAGATGCCGTAATGTTGAGTGGAGAGTCTACTGTTGGAGTACATCCAGTAGAAGCCGTTAAATATATGAGTAATATTTGTAAAGAAGCAGAAAAATATGTAAATAGCACAATATTAAAACAGGGAAAAGATAATGATGTCACTGAATCGATCGCTGAAGCTGTTCTAAGTAGTACTAAATCTTTGAAAGTAGATGCTATAGTAGTACCTACTAGCATGGGACATAGTGCTATGGTTATGAGTAATTTAAGACCAGAACCTTTAATACTTGCTATATGTCCAAATGAAAAAGTGGCAAGAAGACTTTCATTAAGTTACGGAGTAATGACTAAGATACTTGCTATAGATGATGATGATATGGACGAGGTAGTAAAAAAATGTTTAGAAGAAGCAGTTAGAGATTTGAATCTAAGAGAAGGGGATACAATTATAATAACTGGTGGTATTCACAGTAAGAAAAATATAAAACAGACAAATTTCTTAAAAATTGAAGAAATATAAAAATTATATTAAAGCACATTTTTGTATTAAAGCTTGATAAAATCATTTTCGATCATATTGAACAAAAAATATTGAATAAAAATCTTAAAAGTGCTAATATTTTAATATAGGAAAACTAAAAGGGAGTTGATTTCTTATGAGAAGAATTGATACAAACAAATATTCGACCGGGGGGGGGTACTCTCATAAAAGAGTAAGACTCTCTATAAAAGAAAGAGTAAAGAAGATGCTAGATAATAGAACTGGTGTCTTTTTGGCGTCTATGTTTATAGCAGTATGTTTTGTAAGTATGGGCTATGGGTCGCTAGCTAGTAATTTACTTATAAGTGGTGAAGCTAACATAAGAGTAAAGAGAGATGTAAGAATAATAGATGTTACTTTAAGTAACAGTAGTACGGGTTATGAAACGTATGAGCCAG
>CANRCI010000093.1 GCA_947629075.1 uncultured Bacilli bacterium
CCACTTGTTTGTAAATAATTATTTATAATTGGAACAGAGCCCCATCCTTCAGCAGCTCCCTCAGATTTTACTGTAATACCTTCATATTTTTCAATTATCGAAACAGTTTCATTTTTCATTTTAAAAACTTTTGAATAATTAACGGCAAGTAATAAAAAAGCTACAAATATAAAGATAAAAACTATCATTAATTGCATTGTCCATGTTGTTCCAACTGATTCACGCATTTTACCACCCGCACTTAATATATATTTTTAGTAGTTCCCCGAACTTTAAAATCTATTTCACTAATAAATGGCAAACTTATATGATAAAAAACTTCAACATCATAATATTTACTAGTAGATAATTCGGCTGCACTAGAGTTTTGATGTTCTTTATAACAAAATATATATTGATTATCATTATTAGGGTAAACTCCTGTCCACCCTCCTTCACAATCACCATAATCTGAATATCCATTTTTTGTTATTGTTTCTTTATAATCATCATCTAACTTATCAATACCGTATCTTTCGATATATTTTACAATATCATTTTTTGTTTTAAATGCACTAGCATAGTTAATTGATACACATATTATAGCTGTAAATAGTAAGATAAATACTATTACCAATTGCATAATAAAAGTTGAGCCAATTGATTCTTTCAACTTTAATCACCTATCCTTTATAGGGGCACCAAATAGTATTAGTTGAACCAGGTACTTTACATTCTACCCGACCATTTTCAACATTATTACCACATACAGCTTTACTGCAATCAGAATTATTGCCCATATCATTTTTTAACATTGGCCAAATAACCAAAGTAAAAAAGGCAAGAACCGCCCCTACAATCATAACAACTATTAAGGTTGTATTAAGTTCACCTGTTGCCTCTTTCACATTACTACCTAACCTTCATCTGATGTTGGTGTATATTTTTGTGTTGTTGAACAATCCTTGGTTCTTGCATCATACTCCCAACCAGCACTATTACACGTTTTTGTCTTAATTTGTGTTCTAATAGTTGGTAGAACAAAAACTGTAACAATTGCAGCCACTGCGGCAATAGCAATAACTGTAACAACTGTCATATTTAATTCTCCTGTTGCTTCCTTCATTTATAAACAACCTCCTTATTTTCTACTATACATAATTATTATAACTATTTTTAAAATAATTATCAATACTTAATAAATAACTTTACATACCCATTAACATTAAAACGGAAACTAATAATAATATCATAACTCCTGCACCAGTAACCATTAACATTTTCATGGTTTTACCTTCCATCTTTTCCAGACGAGCTTTATATTTACTTTCCCTAGCCTTTTGTTGTAAGTTGGAAATAGAATGCGAAAATGTAACTAATTGTTCTTGTTTTCTTTCTTGTTTACCTAAACTCAAACGATAAAGAAGTCGCATCATTCGCATAGAATCCCGAACTGGATACTTTTTAGCAAAATCCATATATGGATTTATTGAATCATCCCCAGCGTTAATCGCATTAATCATTTCTTGTAAACCATCTTTAAAAATACCAGGTGCTTCATTTATTGATTTACCGATAGCTACCGGAACTGTATAGTGTTGAATTAATATTTCTAAACTTTTTAAATAATATGGTAACATTGTATTAACATTATGTAAATGAACTTTATAGTACCTTTTTAAACTAGAGTAACCTGATTTGTAAACAAAGAACCCTACACCAAAAGATAGTAAAAATGTTAAGTATGAAGCACTACCAATAGTTAAGACTAAAACAACTAAGCCGATTAATATCGCATTTTTGATTCTTTTATTAAATAGCATATCAGCATTAACACCATCGCCATATTTAATATGAACTAAAAAGTCATAATCCTCTTCTTTTAATTTAGTAAAATAAGCTTGATTATCGTTAAAAAATTTATTTCGGTTAATTTGACCAGTGTAAAATAGAACAAATAATATGATTATACCTATTAAAATAATTTCAATATACATTATTCTACCCCCACATCTTCATTATAATACTTTTCACCGCTTAATAAGAAGTAAGAGTTTATAATGATTATGGCGTGTAGTGTTAACTTAACATACCATAATTCGATCATTTTCAAATATTCATCTTGACCTAATAAAAATTGCATAGTCATTACTAAGAAATATAACATAACACCAAATGTTAAAAATCTTGTGTGAAACTCTTTACGATCCATTTGGTCGCGGTATACACCCTCAACCAATGAATCAATATCCATTGACATATTTTCTAAAGCATCACCAGAATCTTTGGCACCTTCTTTAGTAATTTGTAAAAATAATTGATGCATATTTTTAACCATATAATAAGGATATTTAGCATTAAAGAATTCAATAGATTGATCAATCGTTCCGTTTTGATAAGACATATCTATCATATGTTTAACATCTGTTAAAACCGGATCTTCTAAGATACCAGAATCACGAACGCCTTCTAATGATTTAACAAAACTTTGAGTTGTATTAAATTCCATTATAACATTAGTTGTATATATTTGAATTTGTTCAAATAAATATTCACTATATAGTCTTTGACTACGAAGATAAGCTAAATAAGGAACAAACATTAAAGCAATTATAATATAAAATATACTAATAAAAATGCTGCGAAAATAAAGATAAGAAATAACGGCAGCTAAAGCACCAAATATAACTAATTGGGTAATATATTGTTTAGCACTATAGTCCTGACCTAATTCTTTTACCTTCTCTTTAACTACATCGTAACTATAAGGCATGTATTTATTGTATACTGAGGTGACTTGACTAGAGAAAAATTTAGCGACACCTACTCCATTATTTTTACGATATACAACAATAAATAAGGCTATACCTAATAATAAAA
>CANRCI010000094.1 GCA_947629075.1 uncultured Bacilli bacterium
AACAATGTAATTCTTGATCACACTGTCAACTATGGAGCATCGACGAGTGCCGATGGACTTGCTAACTGGAATAATTCATCTTACATGTATATTACACGAAATGGTTACAAAGCCCAAAGCGGATCTGAATGGAAATGTATGAGTGGTTGTAGTACGACCTATAATCAAGCTAAACAATATGCTGCATCGAATTTCTGTAATGCTGCCAATGCCGATTGTTACGTTTATTTAGGTGTTAACTGGGTAGCTAGTTCAACTTGTAAGAATTACGGACAAGTAAAGAGTACTTGTTGGGATTTTGCAGCTGCATATATGGGTGGCGGATCGAATTGGAATAATGGTAAACTATACGTTTGTACCAATGGTAGTGGTTCTGGTTGTGTAAAAGCAAGCAGTTCAACGTGTGGAAAGATTGGTGGAACCTATAAAGGATTTAGATATTGTCCATAGAGGTGATAAAATGAAAATTAATAAAACAGTAAAAATCGTATTAATTGTAATTCTATTAGTTGGAATTGTTCTAATCGGTAGTGGAATTATCTTTGGTACTACTAGTAGGAAATCAGGTAATGACCAAAAGAATGTCGATTATAAAAAGGTTAATGATCCCCAACCAAATCAATTTACTGAGGTATCTTTAGAAAAATTTGATAAGGTTTCTAAAGAAATCGGTTTCGATGAAGCCGGATGTATCATGGCTGATGGCTCTGAAGATACTTTTCAGTGTGATGCGACCAAGAAGTCTTACAACAATTCCGATAATCTGGATCAAGTAACGATTACCTATAAAGATCAAAAAATTGTTTCGTCAACTATTTCAATCTATTACAGTGAAAAAGATTATAAGATAGATGAGGTAAGTAAAAAGTTTATCGATCTTTCTAAAAACTATTTTGGTACTGATTTGACCCAATCAAATCTTAAAAGTTTAGATACAGAATTACAGGAATATCTAAAAAGTGGTAAAGATACCATAGCTTCAACTGAAAGAACGATTAATAACTATTATTCACAAATCAGTATCCAAAAAGTAGAAGATGAGGACTTTTACATAGTTAGATTATTTGTTGTTGATTCTTCATTGCTTTAGATTAAATTGTTTTAAAGAAGTTTTTGAACTTCTTTTTTTGGTGTGTTAAAATTAAGTTAGAGTTTGATGGATTGGAGGATAAATGAAATATAGTTATAAGACAGAAAATACCTGTTCAAAGGTTATTGAATTCGATATCGATGAGAACGATATTATTACTAATGTTAAATTTTTAGGTGGTGGCTGTCCTGGTAATCTTCAAGCTGTTCCCAGATTAGTTGAGGGTAAAAAGGCTGAAGATATCGAAGAACTTTTAGGGGGAATTATGTGTGGATGCCGTGGTACTAGTTGTGCTGATCAACTTGCTCGAGCTGTAAAAAAAGCTCGTCTAATTTAAAGGAGATGATTTATATGACTGAAAGAGCTAAAAGTAATTTAGAAAAAATGTTACCTAATTATAAGTGTAGTTATGAAAATACTGATGGAGAATATTTTGAACTATTCCATAACTTTTTATACGATGAGGTTCTCAGCAATTCAACTCTAAGTGATCGCAGTAACATGTTAGTAATCCTTTCGACATTAATCGTTAATCAATCGATAAACGAATACAAGAGAATGGTTGAGGCCGCTCTTAATTTACAAGTTACACCAGAAGAAATAAAGGAAGTGTTGTATCAAGCTACTCCTTATGCTGGATATGCTAAGGTTGTTGATTTTATCGATGCCACTAATGAAGTGTTTAGTGAGCATAATGTTAAATTACCACTTTCTAAACAGGGAACGACCACTAGAGATAACCGAATGGAAAAGGGACTAGAGAAACAATACGAATATAATGGTAGAGACAGAATTGATGCCATGCGCAATAATGCTCCAGCGGATCAAAAACATTTTTATGACTTTTTAGCTGGATACTGTTTTGGGGACTTCTACACCAGAGGAGCCTTAGATGATCGTGATCGTGAACTTATAACATTTTGTTTTATCGCATCACTTCGCGGTTGTGAATCACAGTTGATGTCACACGTCAATGCTAATTTAAAAGTAGGAAATACTAAGGAGACTTTGATCGGTGCTATTACTGTTTTATGTCCGTACGTCGGATTCCCTAGAACTTTAAATGCATTAAAAATAGTAAATGATGTATGTAAATAAATCAACATATGTGATATAATATAGTTGTTAATAAAAGAAAGGAAGATTGCAATGGAAAAAGCAAAAGTATATTTTATTAGGGAGATAACTCCAGAAAACATCATTAAGATATATGAAGCTTTAGGTAAGAAGTTGCCAGGAAAAGTTGCAGTTAAAATGCACTCTGGAGAAAAGGGAAATCAAAATTACCTAAGAGCAGAATATGTTAAAGATGTTATCAATCATGTTAATGGTACAGTAGTAGAATGTAATACAGCTTATGCTGGTGCAAGAAATTCAACTGAAAAACATAGAGAATTAATTAAAGAACACGAATGGGATAAATATTTTCCATTTGACTTAATGGATGCCGAAGGGGATGACTTAGTTTTAGACATTCCTAATGGTAAAGTAATTAAAAAGAATTATGTAGGAAAGAATATGGCTAATTACGATTCTATGTTGGTTCTTTCTCATTTTAAAGGTCATGCAATGGGCGGATATGGTGGAGCTTTAAAACAATTATCGATTGGATGTGCATCATCTAATGGTAAGACTTTTATCCATACTGCTGGTGCTGTTGATGATCAAACTAAGCTTTGGGATAATATACCTGAACAAGATAAATTTTTAGAGGCAATGGCTGATTCAG
>CANRCI010000095.1 GCA_947629075.1 uncultured Bacilli bacterium
CATTTTGTCTAAAACAATTTGTTTAGGATCTACACCTAGTTTATCAGCCATTAATAAACAGTAATTAATAACGTCAGCTAACTCATCTTTTACTTCTTCAATATTGTATTCATTATTCCACTGAAAGCATTCTAAAAGTTCTCCTGCTTCAATTGAAATACTTTTAGCAAGATTTTCAGGAGAATGAAATTGATTCCAATCCCTTTCATAAGTAAACTCTACTACTTTTTTAGTTAATTCTTGCATATAACTCACCTAATTGAATTATAACATAAAAAACTATTGTGCCATTCAACAAATAATTAATTCATCATAATTATTTTAAATATCAAATCCTTAATGTCTTAACTGTTTTATGATAACGTAAATAATCAGAATACTTCTTATTAATAAACATAATCTTCATTATTTAATCACCATCATTACTATATAATAATGCTGTTTGTAATATAATTATAAATATATTATAATATTTATATGAGGTGATTATATGTCAGAAGAACAAAAAAACGAAATATTAAGAAAAGCAAAAACATTTTTTATAGATAGGATTGTTTCCAATCATATTAATAATACTAGAAAACTCACAGATATCAGCGAATTCAAAAACAATCCATTTTTATTAAAATATTTAGCTAATTTTGTGTTTGGTGATATGTCCGAAAAAAGTATTGCAAAAACAATGATATATCCTAGAGTATTAGGTACATCAATAAATACTACATTTGGCAACCAACTTCAATTCTTTTGTAGTGAAGTATTAAGTTCTTATGCTTCTACCACTTCAGGCATAGACATAGAATTTGTTGATGCCATTGACGGGAGAAAAAAATATTGTCAAGTAAAAGCTGGTCCATCTACAATTAACAATGATGATGTAACTACTATAAAAAATCATTTTAAAGCAATTAAAAACTTAGCCAGAACAAACCACATTTCAGACATTAATCCGCTGACCGACTGTATCGTAGGAGTATTTTATGGTACTGAAAAAGATTTATCTGGATGTTATCGTTCAATTGCAAAAGAATACCCAGTTTATGTTGGTAAGGACTTCTGGCATCATCTTACTGGGGATAAAACATTTTATGATGACTTAATAAATACTTTTGGAGAAGTAGCTTCGGAAATAACTGCTATTGATTTGGATAGTATTGTAAATGAACTTGCAAAATCAATAAAAGAGGAGTTTAAATGACCTTGACAACAAAAAGTAAGCACTTAAAAAGAAGAGTGCATAACTTTTATCTTACAGCTTCAGTTTAATCTCCTCTTTCTTTATACTCATTAATAGCTTCAACTATTTTCATTCCAACATTTCTTGCTAATTCTACAGGTACAGCATTGCCTATTTGCTTGTATTTTTCTCCCATTCCACCACTAAATTCCCACTCATCTGGAAAAGATTGAATTCTAGCATACTCTCTAACGGTAAATGGCCTTGTTTCATCTGGATGACATCTTTCAGTTTGTTTTTGTGATGGAGAACAGGTTAAAGTTAAACATGGCTCATCCCAGCTAATCCGTCTTGCCATTCCCCTCTTTCCACCCCCGGAATAGTAAGACTTCCCCATATACTCTTTTTGTAGTGATTCAGGTAAATCAATCCAACAACCACCAGGAGGTACTAATTCTAAAATCCTTTTCTTTTTTTCACTATATTCCTGTCCCTCACTTTTTGGACAATCTTTTAATACATCTCGTAAAACTGTAACCTTTTTATATGGTTTAGGATATTCAAATTCTATTTTTAAACCTTTTTTTGTTCCTACTATTACTATTCTTTCTCTCTTCTGTGCTACACCATAATCCGAAGCATTAAGGATTTTATATTGCACATCATATCCCAAACTATCAAGAACATCCAAAATTGTTTTTAAGGTTTTCCCTTTGTCATGGGATTTCAATCCTCTAACATTTTCGCCCATAAACATTAATGGCTGAATCTCTTTTATACATCTTGCAAATTCATAAAAAAGAGTCCCTCTGATATCGTTAAATCCCAATTTTTTACCAGCATAGCTAAATGCCTGACATGGAAATCCACCAGTTACAAGATCAATTTTTCCTCTGTATTTTTTAAAATCAATTTTGCTTACATCATCATTAATGACATTCCAGTTTGGTCTATTTCTTTTTAATGTTTCACAACAATATTGATCTATTTCTATAAAAGCCTTGGTATCAATTCCTGCTTTTTCGAGACCTAGTGCTAACCCTCCTGCTCCTGCAAACAATTCAATTGATTTGACCTTACCTACTTCGCTATCAGTATTTATCTCATAATCTTTCTTTTCTTCCTCGCCAATTATATCTGAAGGTAATACATTTAAAATGTTAGATAAATCCACTACTCTCGACTTTACCGGATTATACTTTCCAGATAGCATAAGAGACAATTGATTTTTAGTTATTCCTAGTTTATTTGCTAATTCGTTTTGTGACTTAATATTATTTTTTGTCATTGCTTCTTTTACTTTTACTTTATCCAGCTTCATATTAACCTCCGGTTATTTATTGTTATGAATTTATATTAACACTACATAACCATTTTAACAAGTAAAATTTTTTCTTTATAAGTTTTTCTTTTCACTTTTATTATGTGATCCGATTTGTGCTAAATCATAGATGGTCATTATTGGTTCACTTTCTAAATATTGCATAATTTAAATTCATATATCAATCCTCCAATCTTTAAACTATTGCATTATAAAAGATACTTTATTCAAGTATCTTTCAGACTGTTGACAAAGTCGAAAGAATTTGAAAAACAGTCTTTTTATTTAGAGAAAAATATAATATAATTA
>CANRCI010000096.1 GCA_947629075.1 uncultured Bacilli bacterium
CATATGTTGCTGGTATTACTTTCCCTTCTTCTTCTAATTTCTTTAATAATTTAACTGGCTTGCTTAAATCCATCATACCCCTCCTCTCATTTTGAATTATTCAAGCTTAATTAAATTATTATCTCTATCTTTCCTTTTTCCTAAAAATCAGTTAAATTTTTTATTTTTTTTATAACAAAAAAGCTCGATTAAAAATAATCAAGCCGAACTTTATATCTAATTAACAATATTAAGTGTTTAAAAACGGTGTTAGTGCTACTATAAAATGTAATTAATCATTTAAATTAAAACTCAAAAAATCATTAATATTTTCTTCTAATATTTCCTCATTAGAATCAATTGTAACAGCGTAATACATATAGTCTTCTATCTTATATACTAATAAAGCAAAATAGTGTTTAGTATTATCATTAACAACATCTGTGTATTCCATTAAAATTCTTCTATATTCTTTTTCACTATAAATTACTGAATCTGTTAAAAAGCTGTCAACTCTAGTTACTTTACTATCGTAATTATACATATCTTTTATTGAATTAGCATATTCTTCAAAAGAATTATCTAAATTACCATTAATAAGTTTAAAATTTATATTTATATCTTCTGTTAAAGAAGCAAAGTTAACACTTAATTCAGTATTATTAGTATCTTCTTTTTCATAATACTTATCTTTAGGTATTGAATATGATACTTTATATTCTTTATATTTAACAGGATCTATAGACTCTAAAGTTCCTATTATGCTATCACCACTAATTTTACTATATAAATAATTAGCATTACCATTTTCTATCTTTATTTTTTTAATTAAAGAAGACAACAATTCGTCAGTAAATTTTTTATTGATAACTTTGTATGATATTACAATTATTTTATTATCTTTTTCTTTTATATATAAATTAAATTCATCATAATAATCTTGAAGTGTTACATCATTTTCTGTTTTATAACTATTTAAGGCAGAAATCTTAAAATAACTAATTTCAAAGCCGCTAAAATTTATACTAGTAGGAGATTTAAAGGTTTGAACTTTTTCATACTGCAATTTATCATACTCTTCTATCTTACTCGTAATAAGATTTTCAACCGTCGTATTTTCTACTATATTAGCGGTAATTATTCCATCACCAATACTAAAAGTTTTATTATAACTACTTGGCTGAAATAATATTTTTGCAGAAGAAGGTATGGCAAAAAGATATTTATTTTTGCTTTTCAAATCGCTGTCATTAATGTATCCTTCACTATAATTTTCTATTGCATAATCTAAGATATTAGATGTATCAATATTATCGCCTTCCATATTTGTTGTATCTATTTTTATTGATTCTAATGATTCATTATCGTTGCCATGGTTATTTTTGTTTTCATTAGAAAGTAGAAAAGTTCCTGCTGCAATCATTACCACACCTAAAATAATAAAAATATATTTACTTTTCATAACAGATAAATCAGCTCCTCTTTATTCACACCTTGATTTTACTTCCGTAGTAGCACAACCAATCGGTACATAACAAACCCATTCAAGATCCATGTCTTTCTTTGGTGGGAATTTTCCACGTACCATTTCATCACAAGCACTTAATGCACTTTCTCTAGATGAATATCCAGATCCACTAGCACTAGGAGTTAATCTACTATTGGTCGTATTATTGTAGCATTCCGTACTTCCTTGAAATGACCAAGTTGACCTAGTACAATATGATGCACCAGAATCGCTACTGCATCCTGAAGGACATGGTGTACAAGTACCAGTTTCACCATAGAAAACATAATCTCCAACACGATACGTTCCAGAAGAACATTCCGTTGTATCTGTTCCTCTAGGTGCAGTAAGTTTCTTACCAGAACCAACAAAAATGTAACAGCTTCCTATAGTTTCTGTACCCTCATTACTTGTATATCCGTCTGGACATTTAGTACAGTTTCCATCTTTTCCATAACTACCAGAAGGACATTTTGTTGTAGTTTCACCACCAGAGGGATCCTTTACACATTGACTTACATCAGTTGATCCTTCAGGACTTGTATATCCATCTGGACACTTAGTACAATTACCATTTGTTCCATAAGTATTTGCTGGGCAATTAGTTGTACCACCGCTAGAATCTTTTATGCATTGATTTGCATTAGTTGATCCTTCAGGGCTCGTATATCCATCTGGGCAAGATTTACATACGGTAGCACCTAAAATATCACTATAAGTTCCACTTGGACAATTAGAACAACTACTATTTTTTCCGTAATATACACGATATTTTTCTGAATTAAATTTTCCAAATGGACATAACGCCTGATATTCTGTTTTAACATCTGGCAAATAACGTCCTTCATTTATGTTAATGTAGCATTCATCAATTTTTTGAGCACCCATATCGCTTGTATATCCATCTGGACACTTAGTACAATTCCCATTTGTTCCGTAAGTTCCACTACTACAAGCATTTTCTTCTTTTATCCAATGGGCATATATCGTCATATCTTCTGTTATATTGACATTATCCTCGGGATTTATCTTTGTACCATCTTCTTTTTCTGTATACCAACCATCAAATTTGTATCCTGCTCTACTAGGGGTACACATTGTTCCATATTTATTCCCATATATTACTTCAATACTTGGACTACTACAAATACTACCATCATTTGAATCATAAGTAAGTTCAAATTTTGTTTTCCTTTTTAAAGCTATATGACAAGTATTCTCATTTCCCGCTTCATCTTTTATATTAGCTGTATATAACTTTGTCCCATCACTATTAATTGTTAGTGTTTCTCCATTTT
>CANRCI010000097.1 GCA_947629075.1 uncultured Bacilli bacterium
GGACTTAATCGTGCGGTTAGAAAAGTTTTCGTCACTCTTTACGAAAAAGGATTGATATATCGTGGAGAGAGAATTATTAACTGGGATCCAGTTCAAATGACTGCTCTTTCTAATGAAGAGGTTATCTACAAAGAAGACAAGGGAGCTTTCTATCATTTAAAGTATTATTTAGAAGATGGCAGTCGTTATTTAGAGGTTGCTACAACTCGTCCGGAAACGCTATTTGGTGATACGGCGGTTGCAGTTAATCCCAAAGATGAGCGTTATAAAGATTTAATCGGTAAAAATGTAATTCTTCCGATTGTCGGTAAAAAGATTCCGATTGTGGGAGACATCCATGCTGATCCCGAATTTGGAACTGGTGTAGTTAAGATTACTCCAGCCCATGATCCGAATGACTTCGAGGTAGGTAATCGTCACAATCTTGAACGAGTAGTTGTCATGAATCCTGATGCTACGATGAACGAAAATGCTGGTAAATATTGTGGAATGAGCCGTGAAGAATGTCGTGAAGCTTTAGTTAAAGATTTAAAAGAACAAGATTTGTTAATAAAAATAGAAGAGATGACACACAGTGTTGGTCACTCTGAACGAAGTGATGCTGTCGTTGAACCGTACTTGTCAAAACAATGGTTTGTCAGTATGCGCAGTTTAGCTGATCACGTATTAGAAAATCAAAAAAATAAAGATGCCAAAGTTAATTTTATTCCACCACGTTTTGAAAAAATCTTAAATCAATGGATGGAAAACTGCTATGACTGGTGTATTTCTCGTCAGTTGTGGTGGGGACATAGAATTCCAGCTTGGTATAGAGGGGATGAAATCTATGTCGGAATGGATGCTCCAACTGGCGATGATTGGGTGCAAGATGAAGATGTTCTAGATACTTGGTTCTCTAGTGCTCTTTGGCCATTTAGTACGCTAGGTTGGCCTGATGATACCGAAGACTTAAAGAGATATTTTCCAACTAATGTCTTAGTTACTGCCTATGATATCATTTTCTTCTGGGTAGCTAGAATGGTTTTCCAATCTTTAGAATTTCTCGATTCTCGACCTTTTAAAGATTGCTTAATCCACGGATTAATTCGTGATAAACAGGGACGTAAGATGTCTAAATCACTTGGTAATGGTGTCGATCCAATGGATGTCATTGACCAATATGGAGCTGATTCTTTAAGGTTTTTCTTAACGACTAATTCGGCTCCAGGACAAGATTTGCGTTACGATGAAGAAAAAGTTAAATCTACTTGGAATTTCATCAATAAATTGTGGAATGCTTCGCGTTTTGTGTTGATGAATATAGAAGGATTTAAAGAAGAGGATTATACTTTGGATAACTTATCACTAGTTGATAAATGGATTTTAAATAAAGAACAAAAACTTATCAACGATGTTAGAAAAAATATGGATAAATACAATTTCCACAATGTAGGTAATGATCTATATAACTTCATTTGGGAAGATTACTGTGACTGGTATATCGAATTATCTAAAAGTGATATGTCAAATACCAATAAATCAGTTTTGTTAAAAGTTTTGACTGATATATTAAAGATGTTACATCCATTTATGCCATATGTTACTGAAGAAATTTATAGTATGTTACCTATTAGAGAGAGCAAAGCTTTAGTAATAAGTAGTTATCCTAAAAAAGAGAAAGTAAGATATAGTGAAGAAAAAGAACTAATCGATAGAGTAATCGATGATATCGTTAGTATTCGTAATTTAAAAGCTACGAACAGTATTACTAAAACAGCTAAGATAATGTATCATGTAGATGATGAGCTAGCATCTATTTATAAGTCACAACTAAAAATAAAAGACGAAAATGTAACTTCTTCAGAACTCGATATGAAAAATGTCAATTACAAATCTAAACTTATAGATATTACCTATTTCTATGAGGGTAATTCTTTAGATGACGAAAAAAGAGAAGAAGAAATAAAAAAATTAGAAGAAAGTATTGCTCGTCGTAAAAAGTTACTGGCCAATGAAAATTACACTAGTAAAGCACCAGCTAATATAGTTGAAATGGATCGTGTAAAGTTAAAAGAAGAAGAAGAGAAATTAGCTTTATTAAAGGGATAATTTCTCTTTTTATTTGTAGTAAAGTTTGACTTTTTCATTAAAATGTGTTAAAATTAATGCGTTTTAAGGGGGATACTATGGAAAATTTAAAATTAAGTGACAAATTTAAAAAGTTAGTACTTGGAATGTCAGTACTTTCGCTTTCGTTAGTTGGATGTTCTACTAGTGAAAAGATGCAAAAAGAGGTATCGACTTCGACAACGCTAAAAGATACACTTAGAGATTATGGTGATAATACTTATTTAGATGAAGTAAATAAACTTTTATATGACGATGAAGTAGAAGAAGATGAGAATGGAGAATTGCTCTATCCAGCAACTACTATGATTGAGGATAATGACCGCATTGATTCTTATATTCGCCTAGTCGATTATAGAGATACCGTTGATTTGAACGATCCTGAATTTACTTCATTACCAGAAGATGAACGTGCCAATCCAGATGTATCGATTGAAGTTTATGGTAATGAACCAGTTGAAAATTTATTAGTTTACAATTTACAATCTGTAACTGTCCAAGCTATGGGATTAGAGGCTTATGAATTTAACAATGTCGAATTGTCACCTACTAAAGAAAATGG
>CANRCI010000098.1 GCA_947629075.1 uncultured Bacilli bacterium
CGTATTATTGCCTGATGCAATTCCAAAGTAGTCAGCTTCTTTAACATGATTACTATCCGCAATACTAACAGTAAACCCTTTTCTCTCTTTTATATTTTTTACTGTTTTATGGGTTTCTGATAAATTCAAAACAACGTGATCTCTTTCTAACATCATTCCCCAAGCAGCATTCATAACATCAACAGTTCCATCTTCATTATAGGTCGCTATCATCAATACTGGCATTGGAAATATTGCTTCAGTCGTCTTAATATTTTTTCGCATATTTATTCTCCTTAAATTAATATTTATTACAATACAAATGTAACATAAAACCAACCTCTTGTAACTATATAAATTTTATTTATCACTTTTACTTTCTACTTGTTCAAAAACTTTTCCTAAACTGTCATTAATAACTAAGGTAGCAAAGTTATCATAAGAAGTACTACTGCGATTGATTAAAACTAAATGTTTACCGTTAAAATATCTAATTAACCCACTAGCAGGGTATACTGTTAAAGATGTTACAGCTACAATTAACATATCGGCTTCTCTAATCGCTTTGATAGCATTCTCCACAGTTTCTTCATCAAGTCCTTCTTCGTAGAGAACAACATCCGGTTTTATCGTTCCACTACAGCTACATTTAGGAATGCCCTTACTTTTAAAGACATATTCAGCATCATAAAACTTATGACATTTCATACAATAATTTCTTAAAACACTACCGTGTAGTTCATAGACCGTTTTAGATCCAGCTTTTTGATGAAGACCATCGATATTTTGCGTTATTACTGCTTTTAACTTACCCATCTTTTCAAGTTCCGCTAATTTTAAATGTGTTATATTGGGTTCATATTTTAAACTATTCATTTTATCTTTATAAAACTTGTAAAATTCTTCAGGATTTCGCATGAAGAAAGTATGACTTAATATCTCTTCTGGGGGATATTTATAATGTTGATTGTACAATCCATCTCGACTCCTAAAATCAGGAATACCACTCTCGGTTGAAACACCAGCACCTCCAAAGAAAACAATATTTTTACTCTCTTCGATCATCTTGTTAAACATCTCTATTTTTTCATCCACTTAAATCACCACATCTTCAAAAATATTATACTATTTTCTAACTGACATTATCAATAAAAGCAACCTAAGTTGCTTCTATATCATTACATTTATTTCATTATTTTTTATCTTTTTCCTCCACTATAATTTGATAAAGAGACAAGCCTTTTTTGGAAAACAAGTTAATAGCGTAAAAAACAGTTATTAAGACGGCCCCTATAGTCCATACAACACCAAATATTTCTAAATTAGGGATGCAATAAAAAATTCCTACTATACAAAAGAATAATCCTATTATAAAACCTAATAAAGACACAAATCGTGATGGTCGAACAGATACTTTTTTCATTTTTACCTCCATTACATTGAGTATTGTATCACGAATAATAAAAGGCGTATTTAAAACATATCTATAATTCGCAATTTTTCAAAGCATTTCTTAGTAAAAAGACACCTAAAATAAAGGATAAAACATCAGCAATTATGGCACTCCACAACATCGTTACAACACTATGACTAACTGTAGCAATTATGATAATTGCCGGTACGAAAAAGACGACATCCCTAGCAAGAGCAAGGATAGTTGATTTAAAACTAGATCCCATTGATTGTAATAGAATTGACATCGATTTAATTAAACAAGTGAGAATTATACCACCTAAGAAAATTCTTAAACAATATTTAGCATATTCTAAATACTCAAAAGAGTTGCCTTTTCCAAAAATGTTAATAATCAACGTTGGGAAACATTCAAATATTACAAAAGCTACACTACCAATTATAAAATTGGTAATTAAAATATACTTAATCGTTTCTTTAACTCTTTCTATGTTTCCAGCACCCATATTATAACCGATAATAGGCATACCACCTAATGATACTCCTATGACAATTGAGACAACGATACCAAAAACTTTCATACATATTCCTATAACTGCTAGTGGTGTTACAACTCCATAAGCTACATGAGAACTAGCCATTGTCATATATCCATATTTACCAACTAAATTATTAGCAACAGCTATTATAATTACTATCGCAAGTTGGGTAATTAAAGAAGCTAACCCCAATGATATAGATTTTTTACATATTTCTTTATCTAGTTTAAGTGATTCTTTATTGATTTTAAAAGATTTGGATTTTTTAAAATACAAAATACTTATTATAAAGGTAAATATTTGTCCAATAATAGTAGCAATAGCTGCTCCTTTAACACTCATTTTAAAACCAAATATAAATATTGGATCTAAAACAATATTAGAAATTGCTCCAACAACTGTCGCTACCATCGCATATCTAGGGCTACCATCACTTCTTATTGATGCATTTAATCCCTGCCCAATTATATAAAAAGGTAGACCAAAACAGATGATTTGCAAATAATCTTTGGCATATCGATAGCATTCAACCTCTTTGGGATTTCCTCCAAAAATACTTAGTATTTGCTCATTAAAAATAATTCCTAAAACGGTCAAGATAATCGATGTAATAACTAAAAGTATTAAACCATTACCAATAGCTTTATCAGCTTTTTCTTTATCCTTAGCACCCAATGATAAATTGAATAAAGCGGCTGCTCCATCC
>CANRCI010000099.1 GCA_947629075.1 uncultured Bacilli bacterium
TCGACAATCGTTTCGTCTTTAGCGATAAATTCGTTATCGACTAAAAGTTCCAAAGCTCTGTTTTTAGATTCATTCTTTTTTATGTAACCTTTTTCCTCTAGTTTATTTAGATGAAAATGAGTTGTTGCTGGTGACTTAAGATTAAGTACAGCACCAATTTCTCTAACCGTAGGTGGGTATCCGTGTTCCGCGATAAATTTTTTAATAGTAGTTAATATTTCATTTTGTCTTTTAGTAAGTTTTTCCATATTGGTCCTCCCTTTTGGTCATATAGTATCACAAACAGATGTTTATGTCAAACAGTTGTTTTAATTTTTTGACGTTTTTTCTTGAATTTTTTACCATTTTGTTGTAATATATGACCGAGGTGAAAGAGATGGATAAAGATTTATTTGTTACCAATTTATTAAATAAAGTTAAATCATTTGATACTTTAGGTCTTTTTCTATCTTCCAATTACTATTTAAAAGATGATGTTAAAAAAGCTAAAAAAATATTGAAAGATTTATTTATACTGGCCAAAGATGATGAAGTGATGACTGCACTTTGTTATCGTACAGCTTTTCTTTTAAGTATTAAAACTAAAGATTATGCCAAAGCTGAAAAAGCCTTAAATTTATATCGTAAACATTTGTTAAAGTCTGGTACAACGATATCGTTTAACGATAGTCTTTATCTTTTTGATCGTTTAAAAAAGAGTAGCGTTAATGATGAAATTGAACAAGAAATTGTTTTAGAAAACAGTGATGGCGATATCTATCTAAACAATGTCATTATCGAAGAGATCAATTCTTGTTTAAATATGACTAAAAAAGATATCGATAAAAAATTTAACGATATCAAAGATGATTTGTTAAAACGTGGTGAAATAGCTTCTTATTTGGAGTGTTGGGATAAAAGAATCAATTATTTAGAGGATATATCAATCTTTAAAGAATGTAATAAATTATTAGATGATAATTGCGATATTAAAATAATTACCGGTCTTTTAGATATAATTGCTAAGAGTTCCATGGCTAAGAAATATAATTTTACTTTTAATTATCTAAAGAACAAAACCAAATATAAAACAAAAGAAATCGATAAAAAGATTAGAAAGTATTGTCAAGAAATAGTAGAATCTAATATGAAATTGACTTTTGAACACAGTTTGGACATCATTAGAAGGGCATACTTTGATACTAATTATCCAGAATTTTTATTCGATGAAATAAAAATATTAAAACAACTAAATCGTCGTAGTGATGTAGTTGAAAACATCTATCTAAAGACTGGATATTTAAACGTATTAAGAGTTTTAGAGGAAAATAAAGAGAAATATCAAAGTTATTTAGACGAATTAAATACCTGTTTAGGAGTTACTACTTCTGGTTCTGGAGGAAATAATAATTATCAGATGCCGAAATCATTTGATATGGATTGGGAGAATTTAGATGTTTGAGAGATTTATTAAAATAGTTGGTGATGATTTTTCTAAAGTTCAAAAGGTAAAAGTCATGGTTATCGGAGTAGGTGGAGTCGGTGGTTATGTCGTCGAAGCTCTAGTCCGCAGTGGCATAGAAGACATTGTCATAATCGATTTCGATAGAGTAGAACTATCTAATAAAAATCGTCAGATAATTGCGTTGGATTCAACTATTGGTATGGATAAAGTCGATTGCTTTGAAATGCGAATTAAAGACATCAATCCTAAATGTTCAGTCGTAAAGAAAAAGATGTTTCTTGGCGAAGATAACATCGATATAATTTCTTTAGAGAGACCAGACTATGTAATCGATTGTTGTGATACCGTTAAGACGAAAAAAGCAATCATCAAGAAATGTTTAGAAGAAAATATCAAATTTATTTCTTCGATGGGAACTGGTAATAAATTAGATCCATCTCTTTTAGAAATAACGGATATCAGAAAGACGATAAACGATCCCCTTGCTAGAATAATGCGCAACTGGGTAAAAAAAGAACACATCAATAACAAAATTTTAGTCTTATCATCGCGAGAAGTTCCCATTAAACCCAAAGATGGGAAGGTTGGTTCTACCAGTTTCGTCCCCGCTAGTGCTGGTTTATTAATCGCTAGTTATGTAATTAGAGATATTTTAGGAAAAAAATAAAGTTTATGATTATCATCATCATAAACTTTTTTTATTTATGGCACAGGCCACCGTATAATTATTTTCGTGTGATATCGATATTGCAATGTCATCATGTCCTACGACGTAAGGACTACCATCACTGTGATTTAGTATTTCAAAATCTAAAAAATTGTATTCTTTAGTATTGGGTAAGGCTTTCATCACGGCTTCTTTGGCGGCAAATCTTCCAGCTAAATAAGTAATTCCTTTATTTTTATATTCTTCTTTTTCTCTAGAAGTCAAAACTTTATCGATAAAACTTGCACTTTTATGTTCCAATCGCTTGTTTTCAACAATGTCTATTCCAATCATATTCCATCTCCATCAAACAATATACTACAACTGCAACGAACTCGCAAGTGGTTGACAAAGCACCCGGGGGGGGGTTAAAATTCTAAATGTAAGGTGGTTTAATGAAAACATATAGATATGAGGATATAACAATCGGTTTAA
>CANRCI010000100.1 GCA_947629075.1 uncultured Bacilli bacterium
CTTCTTAAAATACAAGGTAAATAAGTATATTTAAAGAAAATAAAAAATGTTACTATCTATGTTACTATGTAGTTACTATGATTTTTCAGTAACATTCCGATTGACTAATTGAAAGAAAGCTGAAAGAAATAAAAAATATTTATAAGTTTTTGAAGTTTTTAATAAATATATCATTATACTTTAAGATGTAAGATGTAAATAATACATTTTTACAGGGGAACAAAAAGCACTTTGACAATTGAATAAACTGCAGAACATCTAATGAAAGGAAACAAGATGTATAATTCAGAAGAAAATTTTTATTTGGATTGGGCTATGTATGATGACGAAAAAAGCGAAGAAGATTTATATTATGAAGATTTATTAAGAAATTTTGATCTTCAAGAATGTCGCAGTATGAAACTACTAAAAGATTTTAATAGTATTCGTATTGCGGAAATGCGAAATCCAGAAATAAGTTTATTTATAGGTAAATAATTTAAGTTTTTTTTCGATTTTATTTAATTAATCACTTATACTTTATAATGAACTGGAAAGAAAAAGATTTCTTTATTTTTTGTAGTAGTAGGCTTCGAAGAGGGAAAAAAGATATGGTTTCAAATTCTTTTCACATATCACAAAATAAATTCTTCTCCTCCAATATTCTCCTTTCTCCTAACTATATAAATCTTTTCACCATTTCACCTTATAGCATTTTTAAGCTTGATGCTATTCAAAAATAATCTTCACTCTTTCACCAAGAAAAACACACAGAACCTGCTCTTTTCCCTCTTCGAAGCCTACTACAAGTTTTAACAAAGTGAGGAGACAAAATGTGTTGTAACAAAAATGATGATTATGTTTATAATCAATTAACAAAAAAAGAAATTGATTATCTTATAAAAAATTGTGGTTATACGTGTTTAACGAAGCCACATAATCGGTTTCTAAAAAATATTAAAGTAATGGTAAACGGGAAGAAAATTCATATAATTTAATTACTTATAATATAAAAATTCTTAATATAACCTGAAAAAATCTTTCAGAAATGAAACTTTTTTTCGGGTTTTTTCTTTATATTGCCAATTTTACTTATACTTTATCATGTAAGATAAAAACAAAGGAAAAGAAAAAATCTTACAAAAGAGTGAAAGGACAATATTATGACAAACACAAACAACAACCAAGTAACAAATGAAATGCTTGAAGCGATTGACTACAAAAATGAATTCCCACACATGGATGATAAGTTTACAAAAGTTGAAATAGATATGGTAAACGGCAAATTTTATTATTGTGCAAAATCTGATTGGTGCGGACACATTGAAATTAAAGTAGATTTTACACCTTATGATTTGAAAGATTTATGGTTTAAAGTTTGGGTTGAAAAATATAATTATCAAAAAAGAATTGATGATGATAAATTATTAAATGAAATGCTTAACGATTATAAAAATGATAATCTTGAAACAATAAAATTTTTCGCACCATTCAATGTAGATACTACAACATATGAAAAATTTGCAGAAAGTGTTGACGAAGCATTATGGAATGATCTTTATAGCTACATAGATGTATGCAATACTATAGAAAAATTAATAGATAAATTAGATGTAGAATTAGTTGACAATCCAATTCTTTATTCAATTTCATTTGAAGAAAATATAAAAAGCAATTTTGAATTTACCATATCAGAAATGGAAGAAATGATTAAAGCAACAAAAGAAAAATGCGAAGCAGAAGAAAAACAAGAAGAAGAAGCAAAAAAGATTAGACATTTTGCCGTAACAGTGGAACCAAATGCTATAGACTGCACGAACGATAGATTTGATGATTTATATGTATCCCCTGAAGATTATGAAGAAAACTACAGAATTAACGAAGAAAAAATAATCGAAGAAGAATGCGAAAAAATGATAGAAAACTATAAAGGAAGAACAATAGAAACTGTATGGCCGCATTTACCAAATATAAATATAAATGACGTAGAATTTTATTATGAAGATACAGATTTATATAATCGCAAATTTTACCCATACCTTACTTTTTATTGTGATATGTATATAGATGACGATAATGCAAATAAAGCAGGGGATGACGCTATAACATTAGAACAAATACTTCAAGAAATAGATGTAATGCTATATCAAGAAAAACCATTTTTAGCACTATGGGTAGAAAATAAAAAATATGATAAAGAATGGTATAGATGTTCGGTAACTTGGGGCGAGAATGATAGCACATACAACGACAAGGACGAACTTATTAAAGTTTGTGATTGGGGGCGATAAAATGCAAAAAACAATCGATCATCATACTTATAATACAAAAAAATCTGAACTAATAGCACAAAATAAATCAGATGTAGGAAAGCGGGGTGATTTAGATTATAAAGATTTGCGATTATACAGAACGAAACGTGGACGGCTATTTATACACAATGCGAATGCACGAACTGCTGATAAAGATTATATTTATTGTGGATTAGATGAAATATACCCAGTAAGCACATATTTTAGCACTATAAAAGATGATGGGAAAGAATGGTGGATAGCAGAAGTTCCGCATAAACATTATTACAAGGGCCAAGTATTTACAGGATATGACTATTACGATTTTATTATTGATAATCAATAGAAAGGGGAAAACATGAAAAGATTACTATTAACAGCATCGTTATCATCATCAATGGCGGAAATCATACCAGATCCGCATGATAGCAAAGAAAGGATTAAAAACGCCGTAGAATTTGCAAGGGCAGAAGCCAAATATTACGCACAAAGAAATGCGGAAGAATTAATGAAGCGAATATCTAAAATAAATTGTATAACTGGTATTTGGCCGCATGTTCGTGAATGGGATAAGGTAGAAGAAGACGGAAGAATAAGGGTAGGATTTTTAAGCGCCGTAGATTTTTCAATTCTTTATAATAAAGATTTTGCAGATTTTGACGAAGAAATTTGGCAACAGTTTTTGCAAGATAACAAAGATTTAATGGTGGATGAATACAAAGAC